>JAMOMG010000206.1 GCA_027068695.1 Flavobacteriaceae bacterium | reverse complement strand
TTAGTAAAGCTAGAGCATCGTGGCGGTATTAGTTCTGATGGAAAAACTGGAGATGGTGCCGGTATTTTAATAGATATCCCTCATAAATATTTTAACACCGTTTGCGATTTTAAATTACCTAAACAAAGAGAATACGCTGTTGGTATGGTTTTTTTACCTAAGAACAAGAATCAGTATCTCTATTGTAAAAAAGTCTTCGAAAAAGAAATAACAAATCAAGGTCTTGAAGTTTTAGGATGGAGAAAAGTTCCTGTTAACTCTTCACAACTAGGTGAAATTGCCCTTGCTTCAGAACCAAGTATTGAACAACTTTTTATTGGAAAAGGACTTATTAATAAAGAGCTGATTTTTAAAGCAAAATTGTACACCGCTCGAAAAATAACAGAACATACAATTGCAACTTCTAAAATATCTGAAAGTTCATTTTTCTACATTCCTAGTTTGTCTCATACTACCTTAATTTATAAAGGTATTATTAAGCCCGAAGCTATTGGACTTTATTTTACAGATTTACAGCAGCCAGACTTGGTAACACGATTGGCACTTGTACACCAACGTTTTTCTACAAATACAATGCCTTCATGGGAATTAGCACAACCTTTTAGATATATGTGCCAAAACGGAGAAATAAATACATTACGAGGTAATGTAAGTAGAATGCGTGTTCGTGAAGAAATCATGAAAAGTGAACTTTTTGGAGATCAAATAGAAAAATTATTTCCAATTATTATACCTGAGAAATCTGATTCTGCATCAATGGATATGGTAGTTGAATTACTCTTATTATCGGGCAGATCTTTACCAGAGGTAATGATGATGATGGTACCAGAGGCTTGGGAAAAACACCTAACTATGTCTGAAGAAAGAAAATCTTTTTACGAATACAATGCTTGTATTATGGAACCTTGGGATGGACCCGCATCCATACCTTTTACAGATGGCGATTATATTGGTGCTTTATTGGACAGAAACGGTTTAAGACCTTCAAGGTACACTATTACAAAAAGTGGTAAGCTAATTATGTCGTCTGAAACTGGAGTATTTAATATAGCTCCGGAAGACATAGAAAGACATGGAAGACTTGAGCCTGGTAAAATGTTTTTAGTAGATATGAATGAGGGAAAAATTATTGATGACGAAGAAATAAAAAATAAAATTGTTACTGAAAGACCTTATAAAAAATGGCTCGACAAAACAAGAAAAAGACTACAAGACATACCCAATACAAATAAGGCTTACCCTATAGAAACTACCAACCTTAAAACTCGCTCTCGTTTATTTAATTATACTACTGAAGATATTCAAGTAGTTATTACTCCTATGGCCCAAAATGGCAAAGAAGCTCTCGGGTCAATGGGAATTGATACTCCTCTTGCTGTATTATCTGATAGACCTCAGCTAATTTCAAACTACTTTAAACAATTATTTGCACAGGTTACAAACCCTCCTCTAGATGGAATTAGAGAAGAAATAGTTACAGACATTAGCTTATCATTAGGTAAAGACAGAAATATATTTAGTATTACTGAAAGACAGTGCCGAAAGCTCCAGATTCAGAATCCTGTAATTTCAAACATTGATTTAGAAAAAATAAGAAATATTCATTTAGATGATTTTAAAGCTATTACAATTAAAATACTCTACAAAAAAGAAAGAGGACTTAATGGATTGGAAGATGCCTTAGAAAATATTATCAGTCAAGTATCAAAGGCTGTAGATAACAGAACAAATATTATAATTTTATCAGACAGGGGCACCAATAAAGATT
>JAMOMG010000205.1 GCA_027068695.1 Flavobacteriaceae bacterium | reverse complement strand
AAAACAATAACACATACCTCTTAGGGTAATTAATTTGGAGTCTAAATCTTAAAACAACGTAAAAATTTACATTATTTCAATCTTTAAAGGTCAATAATTAAATGAGTTCTGTGGGGGTACAATTCTCAATTCTACTACAAATATAAAGGGTAGATTTATTTAAAGCACTATATGTCAATACTTTTTACTTAAAAATTTGACAAACGGAGGTAATTTGTTAATAAATGGTATAATTATTATAACAAATACATGATTTTTGTTTATAAAAGATATTTTATTTATTCTAATTAATTGTTTATCAGTTAAATACAGTTGTTTTCAATTATTTTATTTCAATTTTTATTTTTTTAAAATTCAAAAATAAATTTTCTATTTTTGCTGTTCAATTTTACTACATTTTATGAAAAAATATGACGTAGCCGTTATAGGCTCAGGACCTGGAGGATATGTTGCAGCTATACGTTGCGCACAATTAGGGTTAAAAACTGTGATTATTGAAAAATACAATACATTGGGTGGTACCTGCCTAAATGTTGGATGTATTCCTTCAAAAGCTTTGTTAGATTCTTCACACCACTATTATGATGCAACAAAACATTTTTCAACTCACGGCATTGATGTTAAAGGTTTAGAAGTTAATTTTAAACAAATGGTTGCTCGTAAAAACGAAGTAGTTGCACAAACTTCGGGTGGTATTAATTATTTAATGGATAAAAATAACATTACTACACTCCAAGGTATTGGAAGTTTTACTGATTCCACTCATATTACTATAATAAAAAGTGATGGCACTACTGAGCAAATTGAGGCAAGTAACACCATTATTGCTACCGGTTCCAAACCTTCAACTTTACCTTTTATTAAGCTTGATAAAAAAAGAGTTATTACTTCAACAGAAGCATTAAACTTAACCGAAATTCCAAAACATTTAATAGTAATTGGTGGAGGTGTAATTGGTTTAGAATTAGGCTCAGTATATCGTAGATTAGGTGCTGATGTATCTGTTTTAGAGTATATGCCTACAATTATTCCTGGAATGGATTTGATGCTTTCTAAAGAATTGCAAAAATCATTAAAAAAACAAGGATTAAAATTCTTTACTGGCCACAAAGTCACTTCTGTTGTTAACAATGGAAATGAAGTTATTATTACTGCAGATAATAAAAAAGGTGTTTTAACTGAATTTAAAGGAGATTACGCGTTAATCTCAGTAGGAAGAAAACCTTATACTGAAGGATTAGGACTAGAAAGCATTGGTATTAAAATGAATGAAATGGGACAAATAGAAACCAATGAACAATTACAAACCAATGTCCCAAATATCTACGCAATTGGTGATGTTGTAAAGGGAGCAATGCTGGCTCATAAGGCTGAAGAAGAAGGAACTATGGCTGCCGAAATTATTGCAAACCAAAAACCTCATATTAATTATAATTTAATTCCTGGTGTTGTTTATACTTGGCCTGAAGTTGCTACAGTTGGCAAAACGGAAGAGCAATTAAAAGAGACTGGAATAGAATATAAATCTGGAACTTTTGCTATGCGGGCATTGGGTAGAGCAAGAGCAAGTATGGATATTGACGGACAAATAAAAGTATTGGCAGATGCTAAAACAGATGAAATTTTAGGAGTTCATATGATCGGAGCCAGAGCTGCCGATATGATTGCTGAAGCCGTTATTGCTATGGAATTTAGGGCTTCTTCTGAAGATATCGCTCGTTCTTCTCATGCGCACCCAACGTATACTGAAGCTTTTAAAGAAGCTTGCTT
>JAMOMG010000204.1 GCA_027068695.1 Flavobacteriaceae bacterium | reverse complement strand
GAGTGTACATACTTGTGGGTACTTTTTAAATACAGAAGATAAGTTAATTGTGATATATATAAAGTTAGTAGTATCTCAGGTTTACTAACATTATTTATTTTGTAGTTCAATGCTTTTTGAGAAATACCAATTAATCTATTTTTTCCATGTTTTTATACTTCTCGGACTTCCAAAAATCTTGATATGAGTACATTAATTCTTCTGACATTTCCATCCATTTTACACGTCCCGTTCTAATGGCGTTTCTTAACTTGCTAAATCGTTTTTTAGAAAGTGGTAATTTCATGTTGTTCAAATCTAATTTTTCCATGATGTTATTGTTATTTAAGTTATACAATCATTGTTATTAATAACTTCCCAAATTACCTCCAAGTCTTCAAAAGAAAAGACTTAAAATTATGCTGTTTATATAAAATTATACTTTTGGTTATGGTGTCATTAAACACTAAAAAGCTATCTGGAGTTTTAAACGAATAGGTTTTGGCAGATGCTTAATATAACATGTTTTTTTCAGAATAGCAAATTTTAAGCTGTATATATGCTTAATTATTAATGATTTAGTGTTTGTTTAAGTGAAGAGGTATCTAAAATATTTTTTAAAATTAATTTGTAAAACAAATAGAATTTCAAATTTTAGCACATAACAACTGTTAAGGTTCTTTAGGGTACTAAAAAGAAATTATAACTTTTTAATCGTTTAGGTATAAAAAGAAAAATTAAATAATAAATCATTATTTTCGCAGTATATACAATTTGTTGGCCGTAATTGTGTTATCCAATAAGTTTGTAAAAATAGACATCAATGAAAGGAATTATTTTAGCAGGAGGTACAGGTACTCGTTTGTATCCAATTACAAAAGGAACTTCAAAGCAATTATTGGCAATTTATGATAAGCCAATGATTTATTATCCACTCTCCGTTTTAATGCTTTCAGGAATAAAAGAAGTATTGATAATTTCTACGCCACAAGATTTGCCAAATTTTAAAAAATTATTAGGAAATGGGAGTGCTTTGGGAATGCAGTTTTCATATAAAGAACAACCGTCACCAGACGGATTGGCGCAAGCATTTATTTTAGGTGAAGATTTTATTGGAGATGATGATGTTTGTTTAATTTTGGGAGATAATATATTTTATGGAGCAGGTATTGAGGAGTTATTAAACGATGCAGTTTTAACGGTAACAAATGAACAAAAGGCTACAATTTTTGGTTATTATGTTAAAGATCCAAAAAGATATGGAGTAGCGGAATTTGATAAAAACGGAAACGTACTTAGTATTGAAGAAAAACCAATGCATCCCAAAAGTGATTATGCGGTAGTAGGCCTCTATTTTTACCCTAATAACGTGGTTGAGATAGCCAAAAACATAAAACCCAGTGCAAGAGGTGAGTTGGAAATAACAACTGTAAACCAAACCTATTTAAAGCAAAACAAGTTAAAAATGAAAATGATGGGGCGTGGCTTTGCTTGGTTAGACACGGGTACGCAAGATTCATTATTAGAAGCATCAAATTTTATTCAGACAATTGAAAAAAGACAGGGACTAAAAGTAGCTTGTATTGAAGAGATTGCCTTTGAAAAAGGATATATTGATGCAAATCAGTTAAGGAAATTAGCTGAACCATTGAAAAAGAATGAATATGGGCAATATCTATTGAATTTGCTTAAAGAATAAAAAATGAAATTTATAAAAACTGAAATACCCGATGTGGTTTTGTGTAAACCAACTGTTTTTAATGATGAAAGAGGCTACTTTTTTGAATCGTTTAA
>JAMOMG010000203.1 GCA_027068695.1 Flavobacteriaceae bacterium | reverse complement strand
TACAATGCTGGTATAAAAGGCATTTCCTCAAAAATAGAAACTCAAAAAGTCACCAATTATTACGATTTACTTCTTGGAGAGGAAACACAACGTTATGTTCCAAGAATGGTTGCTTTAAAAGAAATATTAACAAACCCAACAAAATATGGTTTTCTTTTTGATACAGAGGATTTATATAAATTAACTCCTACAAAAATTATTGAAGTTGATACTGCAATTTCTAATATTGCTATTTTTTCTAAAAAATTAGGAATCAATTACAAAGTTTTAAAACTACACAACCCTTGGCTACGTGAAAATAAATTAAATAATAAATCAAGAAAATTATATCAACTAAGAATTCCTATTGAAAACTAGTATGAAAATGACATTAACAACAATTATTATTTTAATTATCATCGGTTTATTAGCAGGAATATTAAGTGGATTGGTAGGTATTGGTGGTGGAATTATTATGGTTCCCTTATTTATCTTTTTTCTAGGTTTAACACAACACAACGCGCAAGGATTAAGTTTAGCCGTTATGTTGCCTCCTGTTACTTTTTTAGCTGTATACAACTATCACACTGCTGGAAACGGTGGGAATATCGATTGGAGAATCGCTTTAATTGTGGCTGTTTTATTTATGATTGGTGGTTTTTTAGGCTCAAAAATTGCACTTCAAATAGATCAGAAAACATTGCGGAAAATTTTTGGTGTAGCTATGTTAATTGTAGCTATTAAATTAATTTTTACAAAGTAAATTAAAGCTTATTTCTATTTAAAATAATTACATTTGCAGTATGGGATTAACAAATAATGATATTTTTAAAAAATTACGTGTTGCATTAAAATTACGAGATGACGATATTGTAAAAATATGTGCTTTGGTAGATTTTAAAGTTTCTAAAAGTGAACTTGGTGCTTTTTTCAGAAAAGAAGATCATCCAAAATATATGGAATGTGGAGATCAAATATTGCGAAATTTTTTAAATGGATTAATTATTCATTTACGTGGACCAATGCCTCCAAAAAAATAAAGTACTTCCTTTTTTAACATAATGACGCTTTAATTTCTTTAAACTCTGTAATTATTTCTTTTACAATTTCTGATACAGGTTTAATTTCATATATCAAACCTGCAACTTGCCCTATTTCTAGTTCTCCATTCTCTATATCACCTTCAAACATTCCCTTTTTTGCTCTAGCTCTTCCTAATTTTTCTTTTAGTTCTTCAATTGTTGGATTTTGTTGATATAAATCTTGTAATTCGGTGTAAAATTTATTCTTAATCAATCTAACTGGAGCCAGCTCTTTCAATGTTACATGTGTATCACCATCCTGAGTTTCAATAACTTTTTTCTTAAAGTTAATATGAGAAGAGGCTTCATTGCTAGCTACAAATCTACTTCCCATCTGAACTGCATCTGCGCCTAAAATCATAGCAGCCAACATACTTCTTCCTGTTGCGATACCTCCTGCAGCAATTAAAGGAATTTGTAATTTTTCTTTCACCATAGGAATTAATGTGAAAGTGGTCGTTTCTTCTCTTCCGTTATGCCCACCTGCTTCAAAACCTTCAGCAACCACAGCATCAACACCAGCTAATTCAGACTTTATAGCAAATTTTACACTACTTACAACATGAACAACTATAATTCCGTTCTTCTTTAAAAAAGAAGTCCAAGTTTTAGGATTTCCTGCAGAAGTAAATACAATTTTAACTCCTTCATCTACTATTATTTGCATAATTTCTTCAACGTTAGGATACAACATTGGTATATTAACTCCAAAAGGTTTATTGGTAGCATTTTTGCACTTTTGAATATGTTCCTTTAATACATCTGGATACATAGAACCTGCTCCAATTAGCCCTAGTCCTCCTGCATTACTTACTGCAGAAGCAAGTTTCCAACCACTATTCCAAATCATCCCTCCTTGAATGATTGGGAATTTAATATTAAAAAGTTCTGTAATACGATTAGTCATTTAATTTTTGAGTAGTTTTAGTGTTTTAATGTTATTATCTCCTTCTATTTGAACCATATAAATTCCCTTTGCCAAATAAGAAATATCGGCTGTAGGGTTATTCTTTTGAATATTTTTTTGAAAAACTTTTTTCCCTAATAAATTATATATACTAACTCCTATATTTTCAACATCTACTGGGAATTTAAAATTAATACTAGTTTTTGCTGGATTTGGAAACAATAAAAAATCTGTAATTTCATTTTCCTTTTTTTCAAGATCAAGAATATCATACACAACTTCAAAATCTGGAATTCCATATCCCTCCTGAGCTGTAGGATTTGTATATAAATGTGACGATTCTTTAACTAACTGAATAATTTCTGCATTTGTTTTATTTGGAAATGCTTGCCACAAACAAGCAATAACACCAGTTATTATTGGAGAGGCAAAAGAGGTTCCATTAGATGTAGCAATATTACCAGAAGAATTTATAATATAAACATTGGCTCCTTGCGCACAAACATCTGGTTTTATTCTACCATCAACTGTTGGGCCAAATGAACTAAAATTAGCAATTACGCCAAAAGCGTCTACAGCACCAATACTTAAAACTGAAGGGGCATCAGCTGGGGCACTAATATATTTCCAAGAACTACTTCCTTCATTACCAGCTGCGTTAACTACAATCATTCCTCGAGAAAAAGCTATTTCAGCACCTCTTGAAATAAATGTTGTTTGACCATCCATATCATTATACGAATAATTATAGTTTGGATTGTCGAAAGTTGTATATCCCAATGATGTATTTATGACATCAACACCCAAGCTATCGGCTCTTTCTGCAGCTTCAACCCATAAACTTTCTTCAAGTGGGGTTTCATTTAAATAATCTTCAGAAATAAACAAGTAAAATTTAGCATTAGGTGCAGTACCTATAAATTCATTATCAATATACCCTGCAATTGTTGAAAGGACTGACATACCATGATAATGACCTGAATAAAAATTATCATTTCTATTCACAAAATCGTACCCTCCTAAAATTTGATTATTTTCTCTTATAACTTGAAAAGCCGTAAAATTATCTACATCAGGAAACCCTGCATCAATTATAGCAATTTGTATACCATCACCTGTGAAATTATTTTGATGTAATACATCACCTTTTAACATTTGAATTTGATTGGATGCATTTCCATAATTAAAATCGGTTTTAAAATCTAAACTTTTTTTCTTTTGAATATTTTTTTTATGTATAACCTCTTTACCACTGGTATTTAATGATTTATTGGCATATTCAATTTGTACAACAAAATTTAAATTTAATAAATTGTTAATATCACTTTGAAGTCCTTGTACGTGTACAGCGTTTAACCATTTAGATTTTGCTTTTACATTTATACCTACAGCGCTTTGAACTTGAGCAATGTATGATGCCTCAACCGGTATATCTTTAAAATCTATAGGTATATTATAACGAGTTCTTCTATCTATAGCTCTTTGGGTTAGCATTGTTAAAGGTGCTGATACAAATACTGTTTCACTGGGCTTATCACTAAAATAAACCCAAGCATCTTCTACCTGAGCAAATAGTTTTACCGATGAAAAAAGTAAAAAAATTAAGAGTAACTTTATTTTCACATTAATTTAATTGGGGATTATATATACTCAAAATTACTGATTTTAATTGAATCTTTTCACTTTAAAAGCATTAAAGGTTAAGCTATTACACCTGATCCTAATAATTCATCATTCACATACCAAGCTACAAATTGTCCTTCAGTTATCGCAGATTGATTGTTTTCAAATTGAACATACATCCCTTTTTCAACCTTGTACAGCGTTGCCTTTTCTAGTTTTTGTCGATACCTAATGCGGCTTTTAACTTTCATTGACTCACCTTTTTTTAGGACTAAATCTTTCCGAATCCAATGCAGTTCTTCATTTGTAATAAACAATGTATTTCTGTACAACCCTTTATGACTTTTACCTTCTCCAACATAAATAACATTTTGTACAACATCCGTTTCTATCACAAATAGAGGCTCTTTCATACCTCCAACTGCCAATCCTTTACGTTGACCTTTAGTAAAATAATGTGCCCCTTGATGTTTTCCAACAATTTTACCATCTGTAATATTGTAGTTATATTTAGTTGCAAAAAACTCCAATTCTTTTTCTTTAGTTTCAAATATTGGAATTTGCCTGTCATAAATTTTTGAATCACTTGGAATTTTAACAATTACACCTTCTTTTGGCTGTAATTTTTGTTGTAAAAATTCGGGTAATCGTACTTTTCCAATAAAACATAATCCTTGAGAGTCTTTTTTTTCTGCTGTAATCAAATCTTGTTCAGCTGCTATTTTACGAACTTCTGGTTTTGTTAACTCACCAATTGGAAATAGCGCTTTCGATAACTGTTTTTGAGATAATTGGCATAAAAAATAAGATTGATCTTTATTATTATCTGTTCCTGCTAATAATTTATATATTATTTTTCCTTTAATCTCTTCTTCTCCTTTTCTACAATAGTGACCTGTTGCCACATAATCTGCTCCTAATTCTTCTGAAATTTTTAAAAACACATCAAATTTAATCTCTCTATTACATAAAACATCAGGATTTGGTGTACGTCCCATTTCATATTCTCTAAACATATAATCTACAATACGCTCTTTATATTGCTCACTTAAATCTACTACTTGAAATGGAATGCCTAATTTATCAGCAACCAACATTGCATCATTGCTATCTTCTAACCAAGGACACTCATTTGAAATAGTTACTGAATCATCATGCCAATTTTTCATAAACAAGCCTATCACATCATACCCTTGCTCTTTTAACAAATATGCAGCAACACTACTATCAACTCCTCCTGAGAGGCCAACAATTACACGTTTCACTTATTACTATTTTAGCTTACAAAGTTACAGATAAGTTTTATGAAGGAAAAGTTAATTTTCAAAGTATTGATTAGTTTGATGAACACTCTTTTTTAATTTTCGTATTTCTTTATTTTTTGCAATTAAAAGTTGATTATATATCTCAATAATTCTGTTATTTTCAACTTTAATTCCATCTAAGTATAAATTAACAGGATAGAATGCTTCCTCTTTTAATCCTTGTTCTGCCACTTGGTCTACCGAAATTGTATTAATTCCCATTATCCTTTTAGTATTAAATCTCACATTATCAAATATTATATAGTGTAATTCTGAACAAATAATTTTCTCACTAGATTCTACATTATATCTAAAATCATATTTTTTACCAATTTGAGCAAAGACTCTTAAAATCATCTCCTTTTTTTTCTCAATTGTAAGTTCTTTATTTAATCTCAATTGAGCATAATCATCAATATTAGTAAAATGTTGAAAAGAATTAAATGCTACATTACTTCTCAATGCTTCAACAATTACTTTTCCTTTTCTAATCTCTTCTCGATATTTTAAAACTATAGGATTGTCCCATATTCCTAATTTTTTCAATTGAGTTTCATTACCCACATAAATTGCTGCATGTCCCCAGAACCCAGGTATAAACTTATCTGTCAACCTAAAAGGAGTTTTTTCTAAAAGAATATCTAAAGGCTGTAAAAGTTTTAACGAACTGTGTATAAAAACCATATTATTAAATAATTTACCTTTTCTTATAGCAAATATCCCAACAAAATTCCCAACAAAATTAGAAAGCTTAGACAAAATGCTATTCACAAAGTTGTTAAAGTTAACAGTTGTATTTAAGGAACTCCTCTTATTGATTAATTTTCTAAAATATCTTTTAGAGTCTCTAATACTTTTAGAGTTTAATAAAAAGTGTTGGTAGTAATTTGTTTTTATAATTTTATTAGCAATAGTAGTATTTTTCTTTTGATTAAAATCATTTTCATTTAATACTTCAGAAGCATTCCAAGCATTAAGTATAGATTCCCTATACTTTTTTGAAATTATATTTTTTTTAATTTTTTTTAATGATTTTTTGTCTTTCCTATATAATTTATTTTCTTCATTAATAAGGTTATTTACTTTTGAATTTTGCCCAACAATCTTTTGTTGTAACATATATGTCTCTAATAATATTATTTTTATATGTGTAGAAATTAAATTATATAAACGTACGTTCTCTTTATTTTTTTTATCAATATTTGAAAACGTAAGTGATTGATTAAGTAATTTTATTCTATTAGAAAATGAAAGGTTAATCATATGGATATCTTTTCCATTCAAAACATAATCTCTTTTTCTTATTTTCTTAAAATAATCTGTACTATCCAATAATTGTTTTTGGACATTTTTGTGCTTTTCAAGTAGATTTAAGTATTTTCTATAATTTCCCTCAACACTACTAGTTAATTTATTTATCTGGTCAATTGTAACGATTTTTTTTTCGATACTTTGACTAAAATTTAATTTGATAGATAGTATAAATATCAAAATAAGTAAACTACTCCTTTTACAGAGTATATTGAAATTTACTTTCTTAAGTTTTGAAGTGTTGATAAACCTTTTTGTAGAATAACCAAAAAAAAACAAAATACGAACTTAGTTTTATAGCGTAAATATACAGAATTAAACCTGTTTAGCTATGTTTAATTGATATATTACAAATTAAAAACCTATTTCCTAGGTAATAAAATGAATAATAAAAAATATATTTTAGTAATTTCTATACTTTTTAGTAATTTCAAAAATGTGTGTTAAAATTCTCTGTTCTTTTTCATCAAACTCTATTCCTTTTCGCTGCATTACCAATTGAGCGGTTTCGTTGGCTTTATTAATTTGATATGTTGAAAATCCTGAAGCACCTCCCCAACTAAAAGATGGTATAAAATTCCTTGGAAAATTACTTCCATAAATATTGGTACTAACACCTACAACAGTTCCTGTATTAAACATTGTATTGATAGCACATTTAGAATGGTCTCCCATAATTAAGCCACAAAATTGTAAGCCTGTTTTAGTAAAGCTTTCAGTTTCATAATTCCATAACCTAACTTGTGAATAGTTATTTTTTAGGTTAGAGTTATTTGAATCTGCTCCAATATTACACCATTCACCTAATACTGAATCTCCTAAATATCCCTCATGTCCTTTATTTGAATATGCCATTAGCACAGCATTTTTCACTTCTCCTCCTACTGTACAATGTGGGCCAATTGTGGTTGCTCCATAAATTTTAGCTCCCATTTTAACTACAGCATTTTCTCCTAAACTAAAAGGCCCTCTAATTAAACTTCCCTCCATCACCTCAGTATTTTTACCTATATAAATAGGTCCTTTACTTGCATTTAAAACTGAAAAGGTAATTTTAGCTCCTTTCTCAATAAATATATGATCCTTATTTAAATATTGAACACCTTCAGGTATTGGTTGTGATTTTCTTCCTTTAGTTATTAATTCAAAATCATCTCTAATAGCCTTATCATTTAAGGAAAATAAATCCCATGTATTTTTAATTTGAAATACTTCTGCTGTATACTCGATTTGTTTGTATTTCTTAAAATCAACCTCGTCTTGAGATTCAGTTGTATAAAATGCTATCACATCTTCATTTTTAAAGATAGCCTGGTTATCTTTTAGTTCCTTAATTTGTTTAATCAATAATTTTGTTGGTAAAAAGGAAGCATTTATCATAATGTTTTGCTCCATTTCAACCATTGGATACTTTTCTTCTAAGTAATCTTCAGTAAGTGTAGATGTTGTATATCCTAATTGTTTTTCCCATTTCTCACGAATGGTGAGTATACCTATTCGTAAATCTGCAACTGGTTTTGTATACGTTAAAGGTAAAAGTGCATTACGAGTTGTTCCATCAAATAAAATATAATTCATTTTAATTGTAATTTACACAAAGGTACAGCAAGTTTTTTTCTTTCTCAAACACAAAATAAAATGAGATTATAATATGCTGTTTTTTCTTAAATAAGTATCAATGTTATCTGCTGTGTCATAGCAAGCACTTACAGTATTAACCTCAGAACAGTAGCGAGAATCTATTGTGTGATTTTTACAACCAATAGCACTCATTTCAATTACTTTAAAATTATTATCTATGCTAATACATTTACTATATAGGGTGGCAATTGTTTCGTTTGGTTGTAATTTAACATTATTTTTTGTTAAAAAACCTTTTAAAAAGTTCTCAATAGCAAATTGTGAGTTTTTACATACTGAATAACTTACAATATCTTCAGCAGGTTTAAACATTTCTTCTTTAGCAATTTGAAGTTTCTTTGTCGCTTCTTTTAAAAAAGCATCTGATCTTGATTTCATCTGTTAATTTTTTAATTTTATACTCTAAAAAAATAAAAATGATTCATTTAATACAGTAAATTTCTTACTGTAATTTTAACTAAAGATACAAAAAAGTGCCAAGTATTTTCTACTTGGCACTTTTAAATTTATCTAAATTATAAATTTCTATAAAGTTCTAAACGTTCCCACTGAGTGTCAACATTCTTTTGAGCTTCAACTAATAATTCTTTAGCTACTTCTGCATTATCTTTAACAACTCTTGTAAAACGAGTTTCAGAATACATAAAGTCTTCTAATGGTGCTGAAGGAGCTTTAGAATCTAATCTAAATTTCTTCCCTTTTTCAGCCAAAGGATTAAATCTAAACAATGGCCAATAACCTGTTTCAACAGCTTTTACTTGATGCTCTGCACCATATCTTAAATCATATCCGTGATCTCCACAATGTGAATAAGCAATAATTATTGATGTTCCTGGATAGGCTTCAGCTTCTTGAATTGCTTTTAAGGTTTGGTTATCTTTAGC
>JAMOMG010000202.1 GCA_027068695.1 Flavobacteriaceae bacterium | reverse complement strand
ACGAAATATTACGAAAATCTAAATGCATAGTTTTAGACACTAATATGCCTAAAATAATTTTAGATGAAGTTGCTACTAATTATCATTCTCAAAAATTATTTTTGGATGCAGTAGCTGGTTCAAAAGCCCTGCGTGCCAAAGATATTTTACCGTTTTTACACGTTTTAAAGGTAAACAGGTTAGAAGCTGAAATTTTAAGCGGGTTAAGAATTAAAAAAAATACTGATTTGTTAAAACTTGCCAATTATTTTCATAAAGTAGGTGTTAAAAATGTATGTATAACATTAGGAGGTGAAGGAGTTTATTATAGTAACCATAAAATAAAAGGGTATATACAACCTAAAAAAACAAGTGTCATAAATACAAATGGTGCTGGTGATGCTTTTATGGCTGGAATCATTTTTTCTGATTTACAAAATAAATCTTTAAAGGAAAGTGTAACTTTTGGAATGACCTGTGCGGCAATTACTTTAAGTCATGAAGACAATGTTCATCCAGATTTACAACAAAAACTCAATATTCAAACAAAAAATTAAAAATGAATTCTTTTTTAGAAATAAGCCCTGAAGTAAAACAAGCACTTGAGTCCAATAAGCCTGTTGTAGCACTTGAGTCAACCATTATATCACACGGTATGCCTTATCCTAAAAACATGGAAACGGCCTTACAGGTTGAACAAACTGTGCGCGATAATAATGCTATTCCAGCAACAATTGCTATAATTAATGGGAAATTGAAAGCTGGTTTAAGTAAAAATGAAATCAAATTATTAGCGCAAGAAGGTTTAAAAGTAATTAAAACAAGTAGAAGAGATATTCCTTATTTGGTTTCTAAAAAATTAACTGGTGCAACTACCGTGGCATCAACTATGATTATCGCACAAATGGCAGGAATTAAAATTTTTGCAACAGGTGGCATTGGGGGAGTTCATAGAGGTGCTGCCGAAAGCTTTGATATTTCTGCTGATTTACAAGAATTAGCTCATACAAATGTTGCTGTAGTTTGTGCAGGGGCAAAAGCTATTTTAGACCTTAATTTAACGTTGGAATATTTAGAAACTCAAGGAGTTCCTGTAATTGGTTATAAAACAGAAGAATTACCCGCATTTTACACTCGTAAAAGTGGGCTAAAAGTAGACTTTAAACTAGATTCATCACAAGAAATAGCAAACTTTCTCAAAAGTAAATGGAATCTAAATCTAAATGGAGGTGTGGTTGTTGCAAACCCGGTTCCTTCAGCTTTTCAAATGGATTACTCACACATAATGAGTATTATTGATGATGCTCTTTTAGAAGCTGATAAATTAGGGATAAAAGGAAAAGAAAGTACTCCTTTTTTATTAGAAAAAATAGCCAATTTAACTCAGGGGAAAAGTTTAGAAACCAATATAAAGCTAGTTTTTAATAATGCTGAACTTGCTGCGAAAATTGCTTGTGAGTATACAAAACTAATAAATAACTAGTTATTCTAGAATAACAATTACTCTTCTCTTTTTTAAGGATAAAAATATTTATCACTTACTATTCTACCGTAACCGATTTTGCTAAATTTCTTGGCTGATCTACATTACAACCTCTCATTACAGCAATATAATATGAGAGCAATTGTAAAGGTATGGTGGCAAGCAATGGTGTAAAGGCTTCTTCTGTTTCAGGAATCTCAATTACATGGTCAGCAATTTCTCTAACATTGGTATCACCTTTTGTTACGATAGCTATAATTTTACCATTACGAGATTTTATTTCTTGAATATTACTTACAACCTTGTCATAATG
>JAMOMG010000201.1 GCA_027068695.1 Flavobacteriaceae bacterium | reverse complement strand
ACTGCAACTCGTTGTTGCTCTCCTCCAGATAATTCATTTGGTTTGTGGTTAATTCTATTTGAAAGCCCCAAAAAATCTAATAATTCTGTTGCCTTTGTTTCAGCCTCTTTTTTTGAAACATTTCCTATAAAAGCCGGAATGCAAATATTTTCAAGTGCTGTAAATTCAGGTAATAGTTGGTGAAATTGAAAAATAAAGCCAATATGCTGATTTCTGTATCTCGATAAAGATTTATCTTTTAATTCTAATAAGTTAGTGTTGTTTATGCTAAGTTTAGCATTAGTGTTAATAGCGGGTTTATCTAGAGTGCCAAGAATTTGTAACAGGGTTGTTTTACCTGCGCCTGATGGTCCAACTATGGCAACAATTTCACCTTTTTTAATAGATAGACTAACTCCTTTTAAAACTTCTAAATTACCGTAAAATTTATGAATATTTTTTGCTTCTATCATTGTGTAAAATAATAGTGTGAAAATACACAAATAAATTGGTATTACAACCAGGTTTTAAGTTTGTTAAAATCTAAGTAATATACAAGTCGTACAGATAGGTTTTGCTGTAAAGATTCTTCAAATAAATTTTTTAAATTATTAGAGAATGTTAAACTAGATTGGTTGTCAGATTTAAAAATAGAATTTCTGTACAATATAGATAATTCACTTCCTCTTGAAAATTGCCAAACATATCGTAAATCTAGGTTCCAAGAATTAAAATTTACATCATTATTACCTGTATAACTACTTTGAATTAAGTATCCCTTATCATTCAGTTTTGTATAATAATCTCTATAAACTACTGGAGACCAATTGTACCTAAAGGCAATAGTAAGGGAAGATAAATCATTAAAACTATATTTTCCGCTTAGTGTATTTAGTACAGATTTTATTTTTCGGAAACCAAAAATAATATCCCCTTCATCTAAAGTTGTAATGTAGCCACGTTCATCAAATGTTATATCATAATTAAAAGAATAACTCATGAAAAATTTATCATTGGCTCTGTATATAGGGGTAAAGCTAAAAGAATAGCCATTGTCTTTTTCCCCATAATGTCTATTATAACTTACAGAAGCATTGTAAGCAAATTTTTTCCTAAAATCAGATGATACAAAACTAGAAAAACCTACCCGAGATGTTGTTACTAGGAAATCTGTATTATTTCTTGGAGCCCAATAATCTCTACCTTCACCAATTCTAGCATTTATTCTACCTCCAAATGAAAATTGTTTAATGGTGGTGGCAAATAAATTTAACTGTAAAAAATTACCGGTATAAACATTTGGTTTAAAGCGTCTAAACATGCCACCACTCAATCGGATGCGGTAATTGTTGAATTTTTTTGTAGGTTTAAAAATTTGATAAGAAATATCGCCAAAAAAGGAACTAAAATTATTACGTCTTTGGAAACCTAAATCGTTAATTTCATACTTGTCGTCAGCTAAACTACTTCTAAGGCCATAACGAAATTTTCCTTTTGTTTTATTGTAAGAAAGGCTGGCAGAATACCCATTTATGGTACCATCTGTTGGGTCTTTGGTGCTACTATATTTTACAGATCCATTTAATTTTTTTGAATTAGCTTTATTTGCTAAATTAAAAAGAAAAGCAGAAGCATTGGCTTTTCTAAAGTGATTACTTCTGGATACGTTTGTATTAATTAATGATACAGATGAATTTTTATTAAATTCTTGATCTATTACAACTACATTGTAATTAGCAAAAGGTTCAGTAACCTCTTTTCTAGTTTCATGAGTAATAGAATTCTCAATAATAGCTTCGGTTTTATCAGTAA
>JAMOMG010000200.1 GCA_027068695.1 Flavobacteriaceae bacterium | reverse complement strand
AACACTTTAGTTATTTTCTTTCACTTGCATTAATTCATACCAATAAGGATTGAAATCTTTTATCTTATCAATTCTTAGTGTATCTTTGCCACTCTTAAAATTTAGAATATGAAAAGAAGCAATGTTGCTGAGCTTTTAAGTTCAGATAAATTTTTACAGGAAGTAACATTAAAAGGTTGGGTTAGAACATTCAGAGCAAATCGTTTTATTGCATTAAATGACGGTTCTACCATAAATAATATACAGTGTGTTGTAGATTTTGAAAACACTGATGAAAATATTTTAAAAAGAATTACAACAGGTGCCGCGGTTTCTATTAAAGGCACATTAGTTGAAAGCCTTGGAAGAGGCCAAAATGTTGAAATTAAAGTTTCATTTATAGAAATCTTAGGAGATTCTAATCCAGAAGAGTATCCTATACAACCCAAAAAACATAGTTTTGAGTTTTTACGAGAAAATGCACACTTACGTATTAGAACAAATACTTTTAGTGCTGTAATGCGTTTACGCTCTGCATTGTCTTTTGCAGTTCACAACTATTTTATTAAAAATGGCTTTTATAACTTTCATGCTCCTATAATTACGGGGTCTGATGCTGAAGGTGCTGGAGAAATGTTTAATGTTACAACATTAGATATTGAAAACCCTCCAAAAAATGAAGATGGTAACGTTGATCGCACCAAAGATTTTTTTGGAAAAACAACTAACCTAACGGTATCTGGTCAACTAGAAGCCGAAACTTATGCAATGGCTTTAGGAAAAGTTTATACTTTTGGTCCAACATTTAGAGCTGAAAATTCTAATACTACACGCCATTTGTCTGAGTTTTGGATGATTGAACCTGAAGTAGCTTTTAATAATTTAGATGATAATATGGATTTAGCAGAAGATTTTATTAAATCTGTTATTTCTTATGTATTAGACAATTGCAAAGATGATTTAGCCTTTTTAGATAATAGATTAACACAGGAAGATAAATCTAAGCCTGCTGCGCAACGCAATGAAATGTCATTATTAGAAAAATTAAATTTTGTTGTTGAAAATAATTTTAAACGTGTAAGCTATACGGAAGCAATTGATATTTTAAGAAATTGCAAACCAAATAAAAAGAAAAAATTTCAATATTTAATTAATGAATGGGGAGCAGATCTTCAAAGTGAACACGAGCGTTTCTTAGTTGAAAAGCATTTTAAATGTCCGGTAATTTTATTCGATTATCCCGCCAACATTAAAGCATTTTATATGCGCTTAAATGAAGATGGTAAAACCGTAAGAGCTATGGATGTATTATTCCCTGGAATTGGAGAAATTGTTGGTGGTAGCCAACGAGAAGAACGTTTAGACGTTTTAAAACAAAAAATTGAGGAATTAAATATCGATGAAAAGGAGTTATGGTGGTATTTAGACACTCGAAAATTTGGAACTGCAGTACACAGTGGTTTTGGGTTGGGTTTTGAACGTCTTGTACAATTTACAACCGGTATGGGAAATATACGTGATGTTATTCCTTACCCAAGAACACCTCAAAATGCAGAATTTTAATAAATAAATTAAAAAACATATTATTCAATGTTCTATGTTTTTTCGTATTTTTAACAAAACCCAAAGTTATTTTAGGTTAGTTTATGCTAAAACAAAGTTTACAATACAAATTACTACAAAAATTATCACCTCAACAAATTCAATTAATGAAGTTGATTCAATTGCCTACACAAGCATTTGAGCAACGTTTAAAACAAGAACTTGAAGAAAATCCGGCATTAGAAAGTGGTAAAGAAAAATTAGAAGAATTTGAAGAT
>JAMOMG010000199.1 GCA_027068695.1 Flavobacteriaceae bacterium | reverse complement strand
ACAGAGTTCAATTTAACAATGCTATTGGACCATATAAAGGAGGAATTCGATTGCACCCAAGTGTAAATTTAAGTATTTTAAAGTTTTTAGGCTTTGAACAAATTTTTAAAAATGCCCTTACTACGTTACCTATGGGAGGTGGAAAAGGAGGTTCAGATTTTAATCCAAAAGGAAAATCAGACGCTGAAATTATGCGATTTTGTCAGGCATTTATGCTAGAATTATGGCGTATTATTGGCCCAAGTACTGATGTTCCAGCTGGAGATATTGGAACTGGAGGTAGAGAAATAGGTTTTATGTATGGAATGTATAAAAAACTACAACATGAAAATGCAGGAGTTTTAACAGGAAAAGGATTAAATTGGGGAGGGAGTTTAATAAGGCCTGAAGCTACAGGTTATGGAGCTACTTACTTTACCAACGAAATGTTAAAAACCCAAAATGATTCTTTTGAAGGGAAAACTGTTTGCCTTTCAGGTTTTGGAAATGTTACTTGGGGAGTAGCCCTAAAAGTAACAGAACTAGGAGGTAAAGTTATAACTATTTCAGGGCCTGATGGTTATGTGTATGATGAAAATGGATTGGATGAGGAAAAAATAGATTATTTACTAGCTTTAAGGGCTTCAAATAATGATATAGTTTCTCCATATGTTGAAGAATTTCCAGAAGCTAAATTCATTCCTGGAAAAAAACCTTGGGAAGTGCCTTGTGATATTGCAATGCCTTCAGCCATTCAAAACGAATTAAACGGAGATGATGCAAATCAATTAGTATCAAATGGTGTAAAATATATTATTGAAGTATCAAATATGGGATGTACACCTGAAGCAATTGATTTATTTCTTAAAAATAAATTACCTTTTGCTCCTGGTAAAGCGGCTAATGCAGGAGGAGTTGGAGTTTCTGGATTGGAAATGTCTCAAAATGCCATGAAACTTAACTGGACTAAAGATGAAGTTGATGCAAAATTACATCAAATAATGTCTTCAATTCATATTGTTTGTGAGAAATATGGAACAGAAGAAGATGGCTATGTTAATTATGTAAAAGGAGCAAATATTGCAGGTTTTATTAAAGTTGCTGACGCTATGTTAGATCAAGGAATTGTCTAAAATATAAAATAGAGTTTAATAAAAAAGCTGCCATTTGGCAGCTTTTTTTGTATGTTTAATGTGTGGATTCAATCGTAAATCATAAAAAAATTATTCATGTAGATATGGATGCGTTTTATGCGTCAATAGAACAATTAGATAACCCAGAATTGAGAGGTAAACCAGTTGCAGTTGGTGGTGGAGGTGAGCGAGGTGTTGTAGCGGCAGCCAGCTACGAAGCACGTAAATTCAAGGTTCGATCTGCTATGAGTGGTAAGCAGGCTAAAAAAAATTGTCCACATTTAATCTTTGTAAAACCAAGATTTGAACGTTACAAGGAAATTTCTCAAAAAATTAGAGCAATATTTTATGATTATACAGATTTGGTAGAGCCTCTTTCATTAGATGAGGCTTATTTAGATGTAACAGATAATAAAAAAGGAAATCCATCAGCAAGTTTAATAGCTAAAGAAATTAGAACTAGAATTTTTGAAGAGTTAGGATTAAACGCCTCTGCAGGAATTTCAAATAGTAAATTTATAGCTAAAATTGCTTCAGATATTAACAAACCTAATGGACAAAAAACAATTCATCCAGAAGAAGTTTTATCTTTTTTAGAAGAATTACCTATTGAAAAATTCTTTGGAATAGGAAAAGTAACCGCTTCAAAAATGTACAGTTTAGGTATATTTAACGGGAAAGATTTAAAAGATAAA
>JAMOMG010000198.1 GCA_027068695.1 Flavobacteriaceae bacterium | reverse complement strand
TAGTATTATTTTAATATTTTAGCCAAAAAGAAAATTAAATGAACTACTTAAAGCATATTGGAAAGTATTTTATTATGCTAAAACAGGTTTTTAGAAAACCTCAAAAATGGTCTGTATTTAGAGAAGTTTTATTTAGAGAAATTGAAGATTTAGGTCTAAAATCAATGGGTATTATCATGTTTATTTCTTTTTTTGTAGGAGGTGTTGTTGCTATACAAACAGCCATGAATATTGAGAGTCCTTTTATACCAAAATATTTAATAGGTTTTGCGGCAAAAAGATCTATGATTTTAGAGTTTGCACCAACTTTTATGTCAATAATTTTGGCCGGAAAGGTAGGTTCTTATATCGCATCAAGTATTGGTACTATGAGAGTTACTGAGCAAATTGATGCCCTAGAGGTAATGGGGATAAACTCTTTAAATTATTTAATTTTACCAAAAATTATTGCAGCACTTTTCTTTTATCCATTGCTAATTTTATTAGCGATGTTTTTAGGTATACTTGGAGGGTATTATGCAGGAATTTTAACCGATTTATTTTATAGTGAAGATTATATTTATGGAATTCAGTTAGACTTTGATCCTTATTATATAAAATATGCACTAACCAAAACAGTGGTTTTTGCTTTTGTAATTGCTACCATTCCCGCATATCATGGATATTATGTTAAAGGAGGATCTCTAGAAGTTGGAAGAGCAAGTACACAAGCTGTGGTTTGGACCAGTATTGTAATTATCTTATTAAACTACTTTTTAACTCAAATGATTTTAGGATAAATGATTGAAGTAATAGATTTATATAAAGAATTCAAGGGTGTTCCTGTTTTGAAAGGTATTTCAACAACATTTGAAAAAGGAAAAACAAGTATGATTATAGGGCAAAGTGGATCGGGTAAAACAGTTTTTTTAAAATGTTTACTGGGTTTATTTGTTCCAGAAAAAGGAATAATTTGTTTTGATGGGAGAAAACATACTGAACTTAGTATTAAACAGCAACGACAATTAAGAAAGGAAATTGGAATGGTATTTCAAGGAGGTGCTTTGTATGATTCTTTAACAGTAGAAGAAAATATAATGTTTCCTTTAAAAATGTTTACAAAAAATCAGCCTTCAGAAATGTTAGATCGTGTAAATGCGGTTTTAAAAAGGGTGAATTTAGAAAATGTAAATAAAAAGTTCCCAGCTGAATTATCTGGAGGTATGCAAAAACGTGTCGCAATAGCAAGAGCAATTGTGATGAATCCAAAATATTTATTTTGTGATGAACCTAATTCAGGTTTAGACCCTATTACGGCTACCGTTATTGATAATTTAATTCAGGAAATCACAAAAGAATACCAAATGATAACTATTATTAATTCACATGATATGAATTCTGTTATGGAGATTGGAGAAAAAATTGTTTTTTTGAAAAATGGAGTTAAAGCTTGGGAAGGAACCAATAAAGATATTTTTAAAACTGAAAATGAGGTGGTTGTAGATTTTGTGTATTCATCTAATTTATTTAAGAAAGTTAGAGAGGCTTATTTAAATGAAACAAAATAGAAAAGAAGTTTGTTTTTGTAAAATTTACAGTTATATTTGCACCCGCTAAAAAGAAAAAGAACGACCTGGTAGCTCAGTTGGTAGAGCACCTCCCTTTTAAGGAGGTGGTCCTGGGTTCGAGCCCCAGCCAGGTCACATAAACTTCTCAAATTTGAGGAGTTTTTTTAAATTTTGGTGAGATACTCAAGTGGCCAACGAGGGCAGACTGTAAATCTGCTGCGCAAGCTTCGAAGGTTCGAATCCTTCTCTCACCACAAAAAA
>JAMOMG010000197.1 GCA_027068695.1 Flavobacteriaceae bacterium | reverse complement strand
GGTCGTATTCCTATAAATAAATTATTGTCTGTTGAAGTATTGTAATTTTTATCGTCCTGTTTAAACCAACTTTTTGAATATTTAATTTCTCCCTGCAAATAAAGAGAGAACTTACTGCTCATGTTGTAGTGTTTTCTCACATATGGGAATACACTCAAACTATTTGATTTCATGTTTTTAATAAAACTATCTTCACTACCCTCAAAATTTTGGTATGAGTATCCAAGGCCTAACCCAATTATGAAATTATCTGATATAGCATACCCTGCCTTTGGAGAAAAACTAAAATTAAGATTGTTAGTTTCATATGAGGTAGCTCCCTTGTTTTCATAATTCGATTTTCCAAATGACAACTCACCACCTAAATTCCAAGTCCCCTTTCTAATACTTAAATTTCCTTCTTTTTCTTGAGCAAAACTAACGCCAAAAGCAAATAGAAATATGATAATAAGTGATTTTTTCATAATAAATTTTTTAAAGATTATATTTTTTATAGATATCAATTTCTATTCCAAAAAAGTTGAATTATTCATTAAAATAATTCTAAATATAATTTTAGAGTTATCATAAAATTAAAGGTAACATCCTCTGCAGGTTTATGTTTAATTTAAAAAAAAAGAAGGGTTTATTCTTGTTTGTATCTTTACTAAATATAATAAATCATCCTGCATTAATTGTTAAATCAGTGTTTTGGCTTTTAAAAAGCAAGTATTATCTCCAATATAAATTTCTTCTCCAATTTTCTTTTAAATAACTTGTAGTTACCTTTTATTCTTCACAACAGATATAGTAAAAAATTACAGTAACTACTTTTCCATCAAAGCATTCCATCCTTGAGCCGTTAATTTTATTTTTTGACTGGCTCTTGTCACTAGATTTACACCCATATTCTCTTCAGTAATGTGACCAATAACTGTTAAGTGTGGATTGGCTTTTATTTTTGGGAAATCTTCTTGTGAAATAGTAAACAACAATTCATAATCTTCACCTCCACTTAATGCAATAGTTGTACTGTTTAAATCAAATTCTTCACAAGTTGAAATTACTTGAGGATCTAAAGGAATTTTTTCTTCATACAAATCACATCCAACTTTAGATTGGGTACAAATATGCAATATTTCAGAAGAGAGCCCATCTGAAATGTCTATCATAGCCGTTGGTTTTACTTTTAAATCTTTTAATAATTTAATAATGTCTTTCCTTGCTTCAGGTTTTAATTGCCGCTCAATTAAATAGCTGTAATTTGTTAAATCTGGTTGTGAATTAGGGTTTACCTCAAAAACTTGTTTTTCACGTTCTAAAACTTGTAAGCCTAAATATGCAGCTCCCAAATCGCCTGTAACAACCAGTAAATCACTTTCTTTTGCCGTATTTCTATACACTACATCTTCTTTTTTAACTTCTCCAATTGCTGTAATACTAATTAACAAGCCTTTGGTTGAAGATGTTGTATCTCCTCCTACTAAATCTATCCCGTATGATTTACAAGCTAAATGAATTCCTTCGTATAATTCTTCTAACGCTTCTAAAGGAAAACGGTTTGAAGCAGCCAATGAAACTGTAATTTGAGTAGCATCTCCATTCATTGCGTAAACATCAGATAAGTTTACCATTACAGCTTTGTATCCCAAATGTTTTAATGGCATATAACTTAAATCAAAATGGATTCCTTCAATTAACAAATCTGTAGTTACCAAAATTTGTTTCTTCGTTATATTTAATACAGCTGCATCATCTCCAACTCCTTTTATGGTAGATTTATGTTGAATTTTAAAATTCTTTGTTAAGTGATTTATCAACCCAAATTCTCCTAATTCTGATATGCTT
>JAMOMG010000196.1 GCA_027068695.1 Flavobacteriaceae bacterium | reverse complement strand
AATCGCTTTTCTGCTTCTATACTACCATCAAGAACCATACCAAAGCCACCATTTATGACTTCACCCCAACCTACTCCACCTCCATTATGGATAGATACCCAAGTTGCACCTCTAAAACTATCACCAATTACATTTTGTATAGCCATGTCTGCAGTAAATTGAGAACCATCGTATATATTTGAAGTTTCTCTATAAGGCGAATCTGTTCCTGAAACATCATGATGATCTCTACCCAATACAATAGGAGCTGAAATTATCTTATTTTTTATTGCGTTATTAAACGCTTCTGCAATTTTCATTCTCCCTTCAGCATCTGCATATAAAATTCGAGCTTGAGAGCCCACTACTAATTTATTTTCTTGAGCCCCTTTAATCCATTGAATATTATCAGCCATTTGTTGCTGAATTTCTTGGGGTGATTTTTTCTTTAGCTCTTCTAAAACTTCACAGGCGATTGCATCTGTTTTTTCTAAATCAATAGAATTTCCACTTGTACAAACCCAACGAAAAGGACCAAAACCATAATCAAAACACATAGGCCCCATAATATCTTGAACGTAGGAATGATATTTAAAATCTTTACCATTTTCCGCAAAAATTGCTGCACCAGCTCTACTAGCTTCTAGTAAGAAAGCATTTCCGTAATCAAAAAAGTAGGTGCCTTTTTTGGTATGTTTATTAATAGCTTCAGTTTGTCTTCGTAAACTTTCTTGCACTTTTTCCTTGAACAGTTTTGGGTTATTGGTCATCATATCATTTGCCTCTTCAAACGAAATACCAATCGGGTAATACCCCCCAGCCCAAGGGTTATGAAGTGATGTTTGATCAGAACCTAAATCTATATATACATTTTCTTTATCAAATTTCTCCCAAACTTCAACTACATTTCCTTGATAGGCAATTGAAACTACTTCCTTATTTACTTTTGCTTTTTTAACACGTTCAACTAATTCATCAATATTACTAAAAACCTCATCTACCCAATGTTGTGAATGGCGAGTATGTACAGCTTTCGGATTTACTTCAGCACAAACCGTAATACAACCCGCTATATTTCCTGCTTTTGGTTGTGCACCACTCATTCCTCCCAAACCTGAGGTCAAAAATAATTTCCCAGCCAAACCTTCTCCTTCTTTAGCTATTTTTCTACCTGCATTCAATACTGTTATAGTGGTTCCGTGAACAATTCCTTGTGGACCAATATACATATAACTACCTGCAGTCATTTGTCCGTATTGCGTAACGCCTAATGCATTGTATTTTTCCCAATCGTCTTGTTTGCTATAATTTGGAATCATCATTCCATTAGTAACTACCACTCTTGGAGCATTTCTATGCGAAGGAAATATTCCCATTGGATGCCCTGAATACATTACCAGTGTTTGATCATCTTCTAATTCAGCTAAATAGTGCATTGTTAGTAAATACTGTGCCCAATTTTGAAAAACAGCACCATTTCCTCCATAAGTAATTAGTTCATGTGGATGTTGTGCAACTGCATAATCCAAATTATTTTGAATCATAAGCATAATTGCTTTTGCTTGTTCACATTTCCCAGGATATTCATCAATTGGGCGAGCGTACATTTTATAATCTGGACGAAAACGATACATGTAAATTCTACCGTATTCTTTTAATTCATTCGCAAACTCCTTAGCTAAAACGGCATGGTGTTTTTCATCAAAATAACGTAGTGCATTTTGAATTGCTAATTTTTTTTCTTCTTTTGATAAAATTTCTTTTCGCTTTGGGGCATGATTTATATTCAAATCATATACTTTTACTGAAGGTAATTCAGATGGTATTCCTTGTTTTATTTGATCTTTAAATGTCATAATAGTTAATGCTTAAATTTATAGTTTCATTTTTAATACAAAAAATTAAGCTATGGATAGCGAATATCAACTCTAAAATGAGTTAACGCAATACCTATTTTATACGTAAAGTGAAAAATACTCAACATATTCTAATTACTTGGTTTGATGCAAATATAATGCAAATTGCTGTTCTTTTTTTATAAAATTTGGAGGCAACAAAAACAATATTCAAACTATTTATTACTTACACTTTTTAAAATATATTCAATCTTTTAATTGTTTTTTTGTACTTTATAGTACTAATTTAATTTTCTAACTATTTTTATTCATAATTAATCTCTTTTTATTAAAAACAAAACAACAACAGCCACAATTTTACTTATAAATTTTGGCTAAATTGCAATACTGAATTTTATACATCCATGGAAAAAATAACGCCTTACAAGCCAAAAAATAAAGTACGAATTGTAACAGCCGCTTCATTATTTGATGGGCATGATGCTGCCATTAACATTATGCGAAGAATTATCCAATCTACTGGTGTTGAAGTTATTCATTTGGGTCACGACAGAAGCGTTGAAGAAGTTGTAAACTGTGCAATTCAAGAAGATGCAAATGCCATTGCTATGACCTCTTACCAAGGAGGACATAATGAGTATTTCAAATACATGTATGATTTATTAAAGGAAAAAGGGGCTACACAAATTAAAATTTTTGGAGGTGGAGGTGGTGTAATTCTTCCTAAAGAAATTAAAGATTTAATGAGCTATGGAATTACAAGAATTTACACTCCTGATGATGGTAGGTCTATGGGATTACAAGGTATGATTAATGACATGATTGAAAAATGCGATTTCCCAACAGGTACAAATATCAACTTTAAAATTTCTAATTTAAAAAACAAAAATACAGCTCAAATAGCACAAACTATTTCTGCTGCTGAAAATTTCACTTCAAAACATAAAGAATTTCTTGATGAAATTAGAGAAAAAGCAAGCAATTCTGAAATCCCAGTCTTAGGGATAACAGGAACTGGAGGCTCTGGAAAATCATCTACCGTTGATGAAATTGTACGTCGATTTTTAACCGATTTTCCATTAAAAACATTAGGGATTATTTCTGTTGATCCATCAAAACGTAAAACTGGTGGTGCACTATTAGGAGATAGAATTAGAATGAATGCTATTAACAACAATCGTGTTTATATGCGTTCTTTAGCTACAAGAGCATCAAATGTAGCTTTATCAAAACACGTAAGTGATGCTATTGATATTTTAAAAGTTGCTGGCTACGATTTAATTTTGTTGGAAACTTCAGGAATTGGACAAAGTGATACTGAAATATTAGATTATTCTGATGTTTCGCTGTACGTAATGACCCCAGAATACGGTGCTGCAACGCAATTGGAAAAAATTGACATGATTGATTTTGCAGATATTATTGCATTAAATAAATTTGACAAACGCGGTGCCTTAGATGCCTTGCGAGATGTTAAAAAGCAATACCAACGCAACCACAATTTATTTGATAAAAATATTGAAGATATGCCTGTTTACGGCACTATAGCTTCTCAATTTAACGACCCAGGCACTAATGAGTTATATAGTGTTTTAATTAAAAAATTAAACCAAAAAACAACTGCCAATTTTAAAAGTACTTTTCATGCTAAATACAAACTTCAGGATAAGCAACATATTATTCCTCCAAACCGAACTCGCTATTTATCTGAAATTACCGAAAACAACAGAAATTATAGTAAAACAGCTATAAGTCAAAAAGAAATTGCTCAAAAGTTATATGGAATTTATAAAACTATCTGTTCGGTTGGGAACATTATTGATAATAAAACGAAACAATCTTTCCTTTTAGAAATTGGGTTGAATGAAGATGAGATTTTGAAACATACTTCGACTCCGCTCAGTGACCACGTTAAGAATGAGGAGTCTAAAGAATTTTTATCACTTTTATTTAAAGAATTTTCAAAAATTAAAATGGATTTAAATCCACATAACTGGAATACAATTTTAAATTGGGAAACTAAAAAACAAGCTTATAAAAACGATGTTTATTCCTTTAAAGTTCGCGATAAAGAAATCAATATAAAAACACATACCGAATCTTTATCACATTTACAAATTCCAAAAATAGCTTTACCAAAATACGAAGCTTGGGGAGACATTTTATATTGGACTTTAGAAGAAAATGTACCAGGAGAATTCCCCTATACTGCTGGTTTGTTTCCATTTAAAAGAACGGGTGAAGACCCAACTAGAATGTTTGCCGGTGAAGGTGGACCAGAACGCACCAACAGACGATTTCATTATGTAAGTTTAGGAATGCCTGCTAAAAGATTATCTACAGCTTTTGATTCGGTAACACTGTATGGAAATGATCCTGATATTAGACCAGATATCTACGGCAAAATTGGAAATGCAGGAGTTTCTATTTGTTGTTTAGACGATGCGAAAAAATTGTATTCAGGGTTTGAGTTAACCAATCCTATGACTTCAGTTTCAATGACAATTAACGGCCCCGCTCCAATGATGCTTGGTTTTTTTATGAATGCAGCTATTGATCAGGAATGTGAAAAATACATCGTGAAAAATAAGCTAGAAAAAGAAACGGAAGCAAAAATAGAAGCCATCTTTAAAAATAAAGGGGTTGAACGGCCTAAATATCAGGGAGAACTTCCAGAAGGAAATAATGGTTTAGGATTGTTACTACTTGGTGTTACAGGTGATGAAGTTTTACCAAAAGAAGTGTATCAACAAATTAAAACTGAAACTATTTCAAAAGTAAGAGGAACCGTTCAGGCTGATATTTTAAAAGAAGATCAAGCTCAAAATACGTGTATCTTTTCAACTGAATTTGCCTTGCGCTTAATGGGTGATGTACAAGAATATTTTATTGAGAACAAGATTCGTAATTTTTATTCTGTTTCTATTTCAGGGTATCATATTGCAGAAGCTGGTGCAAACCCTATTTCGCAATTAGCATTTACACTGGCTAACGGGTTTACCTATGTGGAATATTATTTATCAAGAGGAATGGATATTAACAAATTCGGTCCAAATTTATCGTTCTTCTTCTCAAATGGAATTGACCCTGAGTATGCGGTTATTGGTAGAGTTGCACGTAAAATATGGGCAAAAGCTATGAAGGATAAGTACGGTGCAAACCCAAGAGCCCAAATGTTAAAATATCATATTCAAACTTCCGGTAGAAGTTTACATGCACAAGAAATAGACTTTAACGATATTAGAACCACATTACAAGCTTTGTATGCTATTTACGACAATTGCAATAGCTTACACACCAATGCTTATGATGAGGCCATTACAACTCCAACTGAAGAAAGTGTGAGAAGAGCCATGGCCATTCAATTAATTATTAATAAAGAACTTGGCTTAGCAAAAAATGAAAACCCAATTCAAGGTGCATTTATTATTGAAGAATTAACCGATTTAGTTGAAGAAGCCATTTATGTTGAATTTGATAGAATTACAGAACGTGGCGGTGTTTTAGGAGCAATGGAAACGATGTATCAACGCAGTAAAATTCAAGAAGAAAGTTTGTATTATGAAACGCTAAAACACACTGGAGAATTCCCAATAATTGGTGTAAATACTTTTTTAAGCAGTAAAGGATCTCCAACCATTTTACCTCAAGAAGTAATTAGAGCAACAGAAGAAGAAAAGAAATATCAAATTACAGTTGTTAAAAACTTAAATAAAGGAAATGTAAAAAATGTTGAGGAACAACTTACTTTATTAAAACAGAAAGCAATTAATAACGAAAATATTTTTGAACAATTAATGGAAGCTTGTAAAGTTTGCTCTATTGGTCAAATTACAGAAGCATTATTTAAAGTTGGGGGACAATACCGTAGAAATATGTAGCACTACTACTGTTTATAAACTATAACATAGAATTTACGTAATGGCTATGTATTTTACGAAGTTTGTTTAACTCTTTTCTAAGCAGTTTTACAAAATCTTTTCCATGAGTAATAGTACGCTCTAATTTTAAACAGTCTTGATTCAAAATATCAATAAAATGTCTAAGTGATTTAGCATATTTTAATTTTAAACTAGGATTTTCTTGGATTTCTGTCTCTACAATTTTAGGCACTAATCTATATGCATTCATCACCAAATTATCTGCATAATTATCTGTTTTATTTCCAGATCTATACATAGAAATCATATCCTTATCATCCGTAACATACGATGCAATACGACGTGACAAATTAAAAATATCTAACGATTTCTTGTAGATAACTGAATGATTGATATTATGCTGTGATGACGTAAACATACTTTAAAGTTATTTTACCCAAAATTACTAAGTAAAAAAAGAATTTACATTTAATTTTTAAAGTAAAACTGTTAATTTTATTTAAAAAATAATATATTTATACACTAAAATTTTAATTATATGAAATTAGACGATATTAACTGGAGTATATTACATTGTTTACAACAAAATGCAAGACAAACGAATACTGAAATTGCTCGCAAAGTTGGTATTAGTTCTCCAGCTGTTTCAGAACGTATTCGTAAAATGGAGGATATGGGGGTTATTGAAAATTATTATGCAAAAGTATCTTATTCTGAAACGGGACATCAACTAAAAGCAATGATTACTTTAAGAGCCTTTATGGGGAAGCTAAAACCTTTTATACATAAAGTAACATCATTTAATGAAGTTATAAATTGCTATAGAATCACAGGGAATGAAAATATTATTATGGAAGTTGTTCTAAATAACCAGAAACATTTAGAGCAATTTATTGATCAATTAATTACGTATGGAGAAACTAGTACACATATTATTTTATCAAATGTTATAGAAAACAATCCTATTGTAGAAAGAATAAATTTGTAGCTGTGTATTCTAAATTAAACTAACTCACTACTTGGAAAATAGCAGCGCCATAAATTGCAAAACGAACAAAACGCAACAAACCAAACAACAACACTCCCCTAAGTGGATACTTAATCATACCTCCAGCCAAACAAGTCATTGAAAAAGGTATTGGCAACAAAGCTCCTACAACAATTAAAAAACCACCCCATTTGGCGGTATTTTTTAATTGTTTAGCCATTTTATTTTCTAAATAACTCTTTACACTCTTTATTCTTAAAACTGCTTTCCCTATAAAATAAGAAATAATACCACCTATATAAGATAATGTTGCTAGATAAATTAAATTTAAAATTGGCTCTGTAGTTTTTTTTGTCCAAGCTATAAATATTTCTGGAGGTATTAGGCCAAGTAGAGACTCCGAAACAAAAAACAATGTTAAAACTCCTAAGGTTGAAAACATTTCAGTAAGGCTGTGCAACCCTTCATTAATATTAAATATAAATTTATTAAACAGTAGTAACCCAACAACTATAATACTAAAAGGAAGAATCGCTTTTTTTAAATTATTACCAATAAAAGTATAAAAACCAGTATAGGAATAATACTGATGTAATAATTTAAGCTTCGACTTTTTTTGAACTTTAGTGGTTCTCTTCATATTTAATTATATAAAAAGGGTGTTTTAACTCAATCTCTTTTCATTAAAATAATTAGAAAACTTAGTATATCTTTCTAATGGTAAGTCCTTTTTAATTTTAGTTTGCAAAAATACAAGATTCTAAATTTAAACTAGCAATAAATTACACTTTAAATCATTTTTTAGAAAAGTTTAACATTTTTATTTTCAAAAATAGATCTCTAACTTTCCTTAGCTATAATTGTTAATGCTAAACGAATTTTAAAATATGCAATTTCTGAATTTAAATATTCAAAATATGGTTTTAACGCATTAGGACTATCTAATACTTCTTTAGATTTTCTCACTTTTTCAACTTCCCCTTTCGTTACAAAACTATAGATATCAATATCTTTTCCATCTGTATATAATTTTGCTAAATGAGAAAATATTGTAGTTGATTTTAAGTTTCGTTTTTCGGCAATTTCATCTATAGAAAAACCTTCTTTATATAATTCATACGTTACTTTATGAGTATTTCTCTTCTTAGTTGTTTTAATTTTTTCTTTTGAAAAAGAAGCTATTTCTGCAATAAAATCTTCCCCATACACTTCTAACTTTCGTTGTCCTACTCCACTTATATCTAAAAAATCTGACTCACACAATGGTCTTGCTCTTTCCATTTCTTTTAGCGAAGCATCACTAAAAACCAAATATGCTGGAATATTTTCTACCAATGCTATTTCCTGACGTAGTTTCCGCAGTCGCTCAAATAAGGTGTCTTTTGTAACCTTTTTTTGCTTTGCTATTTTCTGTATAGCCTGTTGTTCTTTATATGCTATTGGACGTGTTAAATTCACAATTTCATTTTCAAACAATACTTTTTTTGAAAAAGGAGTTAACTGTATTGCATTATTCTTATGAAAAGCTATTTCACAATACCCTTGATTTATTAACTGAATAAGATATTGTTGCCAATCTCTCCAAGAAATATCATTTCCTATACCATGCGATTTTAATTTATCGTATTGTTTATCTATAATAGTTGCATTTTTGGCACCTCGCAACACATCAATTATAATTCCTATTGCTTCTTGTTCTTTTAAACGAGTAATTACTGAAAGTGCTTTTTGAGCTATAATTGTACCGTTAAAAAATTGAGGTGGATTGTTACAAACATCACAATTTTCACAATTTTCAGATAACAATTCACCAAAATAACCCAACAATATTTTTCTTCGACAAATAGTTGCTTCTGAAAATTGTTTCATTCGCTCTAGTTTTGCTATTTGGACTTCTTCATTACTAGCACCATTTATAAATTTCCGAAGCTGAATTACATCTCCATAACTATGAAATAATAAAGCAGTTGCTTCTACCCCATCTCTACCACAACGCCCAATTTCCTGATAATACCCCTCTATGTTCTTAGGCATATTATAGTGTATTACCCAACGAACATTTGATTTGTCTATCCCCATTCCAAATGCAATGGTAGCACAAACTACTTGCACCTTATCGTATATGAAATTTTCTTGTGTTTTTGTACGTTGCTCTGAACTTAAACCTGCGTGATATGCTGCTGAATTAATTCCTTGCTGGGTTAATTTAGAAGCTAATTGTTCTGTAGATTTTCTACTTAAACAATAAATAATACCTGCCTCATTTGGCTTATTCTTAA
>JAMOMG010000195.1 GCA_027068695.1 Flavobacteriaceae bacterium | reverse complement strand
TTTGCCACAATCCAACCACCAGTCCACGCATTTTGAAAATTAAATCCGCCAGTAATAGCATCAATATTTAATATTTCTCCAGCAAAAAACAGATTTTTATGGAGTTTGCTTTCAAATCGTTTAAAATTTATTTCTTTTAAATCTATGCCACCAGCCGTAACAAATTCATCTTTAAAGGTACTTTTTCCTGAAACTTTAAAAGTACACTTTGCTAACTGATTTGCTAAATTTTCTAATTCTTTATTACTCAATTGTGCCCATTTAACTTCTGAAGTAATTTGAGCAGCAATAACAAACTGTTCCCATAAACGTTTTGAAATTTCAGAAAAAACTGAACGTACAATTACTTGTTTTTTAGCTTGTTCTTTCTTCACTGATTTTAAAATTTTTAATACGGCGTCTAAATTCATAGACAACCAATTTACTTCAATTTCAAAACTGTACCCTTTTTGGTGCAATTCTAATGCTCCCCAAGCAGATAACTTTAAAATAGCAGGCCCACTCAAGCCCCAATGTGTAACCAATAAAGGTCCTTGCGCTTCTAATTTTGAATGTAGCACTTTTACGGTAGCTTTTGGAACAGCAATCCCTGGTATTTCTTTAATTCTCTTATCAAAAATATTAAAGGTAAACAATGACGGAACTGGTTCAGCAATAGTATGTCCCAAATTTTTAATCATAGACCATACCTTAGCATTACTTCCTGTTGCAATCAATAAATAATCAGCTATAAAATTTTCAGAAGCTGTTTTTACAACAAACTTTTCTTCACTTTTTTCAATAACTTCAACCCTAGAACTTGTTTTTATATTTACACCTGCATTTTTAGCACTATCTAAAAAGCAATTTATAATAGTTTGTGAAGAATTACTTTCAGGAAAAACCCTATTGTCATCTTCAATTTTTAATGGGATTCCTCTATTTTCAAACCATTCCATTGTATCTCCCGTCATAAATTGATAAAATGGCCCTAGCAATTCTTTTTTCCCTCTTGGATAAAACTCAACCAATTCATTAGGCGTAAAACAAGCATTGGTAACATTGCATCTTCCACCTCCACTAACTTTTACTTTTTGAAGTACATTCTTACTTCCTTCTAAAATTAGTACTTCTAATTCAGAATCCATTTCTGCAGCATTTATGGCTGCAAAAAAACCTGCTGCACCACCTCCAATAATTATAAATTTTTTCATTTCTGTTTTTGTAAAATATTTTCGTCATTCTGAACCTGCCTGTCCGGCTGGCAGGCTTGATTCAGAATCTCAAAATAAGAACCTGAAACAAGTTCAGGTTGACGTTTTTATAAAATTAAATCTTGATATGCAATTACCGTTTCAAACCCTTTTTGTTTGAAATAAGTTGAGGTATCTTCATTTCCTGTTGCCAAAATAAAATCGCCACCCCAAGCACCTAAACTTTTTGTTTGTCCAAAATAATCTGAAAATAATTGCTCTTGAACAGGTTTTATCTGAATCGTTTTTGAAACGATTTGTTCATGCTCAATAATTAGCTGCTCAAAATCTTTTAAATTGTTACAAGCTAAAAATTCATTGGTTAAATTTGAAATTTGATTTATTTCAGAAGTTAAATTTTCTTTTAAAGCTCTAAAATGTTGAATTCCTTCTCTACTATTTTGCTTTTTATTTAAATACACAAAATACAAGTTTTCTTTAAATGAAGGATTAAAATTTACTTTCTCTATCAGTGGTTTTGTATTCTTTTTTATGTACAAAATTGGACTATTATTTTGTGCACAGGCAATATCGTAGCCGCTTCCTCCAAAAGTTTTTTCTAATAATTTATACGGATTGACTTTTGCCCAATTAGCTATATTAT
>JAMOMG010000194.1 GCA_027068695.1 Flavobacteriaceae bacterium | reverse complement strand
GTTTAGATTTTAGTATCTTTTTGGAAAATCAATCATTTACTATCAGCAGATGTATAGATTGGAAAGTATACTTTGAAAAAGATGATAAAACTCTTTTTGGATGCTTATCAAATGATGATAAAATCCTTTATAGATGCAAAGATAACTGTAAAGATATTCAAAAAGTTACAGAGTTCAAACACTCTATAACATCAGTTTTTATCTCCAAAAAAGGTACGATTTTTGTAAATACTTGGAAACTTCTCTATAGAAGTGTAGATGATGGTGAGACATTTGAGATGTGTTTAGAACTATCAACCAATGAGAGTTATATATATCACAATGATGGTCTAACTGAAATTCCAAACGGTGAGATACTAATTGGAGAGTATGGAGTTAGTGAAGATGATGGATCTTGGGCAAATGTTGCAAACTTATATTCAAGTTCTAACCAAGGTAAAACTTGGAAAAAATCAGATTTTCTAAAGACAAAAGGAGTTACAAAACATGTACATCTTATAAAATATAGTAAGCTTTTAGACAAAGTAATCCTCACAGATGGGGATAATAAAAAGAAGATGTGGTTAAGTGAAGGAGTTGAAAATTTTGATATTTTAACTCATAAATGGAGAGCTATAAATAGATTCCATATTCAAATTGGTGGCTATACCTCTATGATAGAGAATGAGTCTAAAATAGTTTTAGGTACAGATTATCTTGGTGGTACAAATTTTTTAATTGAGACAAAAGATGGTAAAAAATATACTAAAAAAGTAATCCCCGACCCATACAGAAGAAGCCCTGTTATGTGCCTACTAAAAAGGGTCTCAAAAAACGGTGATGAAGTTTGGGCATCTTTATACAATGCAATTTCAAATGAGACAAAATGTCTACTAATGTACTCAAATGATAATTGCAAAACTTGGACAAAAGTTATAGAGTATGACGGCACAAAATATGAAATTATTTTAAATAGCTCTAGTATAAAACCTCTAAATAAGCTATGTTTTGAAATCACATCAAGTATAGAAGATAAATCTGTCTCATACGAAATTGCGGACAAAAAATGTCAAAATTAAAAAAAGATATATTAAGAACTTACAACATAAGCAATGGAAGTAAATTAAAAAGAGTTGTAAGCACAATGTTTGCCCCTGGAGTTCGTGCTATGGTTGTTGTCCGTTTTGGACAGTGGATACAAAAACAAAATTTTCTAATCAAAATATTTTTAAAACCTATATATTTTATATTAAACCAGAGACTAAAAAGCAAATGGGGTATACAAATCCCCGTATCTGCACAAATTGGAGAGGGGTTTTATATAGGGCATTTTGGAGGCATTACATTAGCTTCAGATGCAGTAATTGGGAAAAATTGTAACATTTCACAACTTGTTACTATTGGAGAGTCAGGACAAGGTGAAAAAGCAGGAGCTCCAATAATCGGAGATTATGTCTACATGGGAGCTGGAGCTAAAATAATCGGCAAAATAAAAATCGGCAACAATGTAAAAATAGGAGCAAATGCAGTAGTATATAAAGATATTCCTGATATGGCTATTGTAGTCTCTTATCCTGGATTTAAGATCTTATCTTATGATGGGAATGTATCAAAGTCCCCTTAAATCAATAACTTTTACCCTATCCCCTATTTTTAAATCTTCACTACTCTCATTTACAATCATCAAACCAACATCTCCTAACATATTTGTAAGTATGGCACTTGAACCACTTTTTTTGCCTTCAAAACCAACTTCATAATTGCCATCTTTATAACTTAAATTTACTGCAACAAACTCTGTTTTGTTGGATTTTTTCTTGTAAGAATTTTTTAGTATGGCTTCAAGCATTGGAAGTGCAGGTTCTCTTCCTTGTAG
>JAMOMG010000193.1 GCA_027068695.1 Flavobacteriaceae bacterium | reverse complement strand
CGTAAATACCACTCCAATCCGGCCCGCGATGACGGACTTTTTTTGACATCTCTAATAATTGAGGACGTAACCCATCACTCTTTTCTTTTAAATCAAATGCACAAACAATTCCACACATAATTCTTTTCTTTTGTTATTAATTAGAATGCAAATATGACTTAATTGTTTTTATATGAAAAACAACTATATGTAATTAGTTGCAATTTATAACTTACTTATCTAACTTTATAACAATATGTAAGTTTACTATTGGAATTTACAAAACAATCTTACTGTTTGAAATATTACAAATTATAACCAACGGAAAACATAATAATTCTTGGTAAAATATAGGTTTTAGAATCAGAAATTATATAGGATGAAAAACTATTTTGCTGTTTAAATTGTACATTAAATAAGTTTTGAACATCTATTTTAAAGCTCCAAGCACTTTCTTCTTTTTTATAGGAAAGTGTTGTATTAAGCGACAGTGTCTCAAAAACTTACACAATTTATGAGATACTGCCTAAAAATACTTTGAAATAAATCACAAAACCCACAATTGATGGTTATACACCTTTGTTGGTAGTCCTTAATATTTTAGAACAAATAACTAAACTTTAAATCTAATGTAGATGTTAATCCGTTTATATTATTTTCTCCCCAAGCATATCCTATTCCTAGAGCAAATTCAAAGTTTAATTTTTCAGAAAGACTTCTATGTAAACCCCATTTTGGAATTATTCCAAAAGACTTATTGACTGTAACGTTGGTTCTGTTTGAAGAAGTTAATAAATCTGGGACATAAAATAATTCTGCTGATAGATAATTTGCAGAGTTATTTAAGGTTTTTTTACCTTTTTCTATGCGCTTATTGAAGTTATAATAATATCTTGGTTCAGCACTAATAATTGAGGTGAAGACATAATCTACTTTATTGTCTGTTCCTTTTAAAAAACCACCTTCATAACCTATTTCTATATTAATTGTAAAATTTTCGGATATTGCTTTTTCATAAGTAATCCAACTTCCAATTAGTCCAACCTTTAAACTGAATAAATCTTTTGCTTTTTGACTTTCTTGAGAATAAGTTAATGTGCTAATAAATAATAATATTAATAAAATTGTTTTTTTCATTGTTTTAAATTTAATTAATTTCTATTCCTACTGTTATTCCAACACTTTCAATATTGTAGTAATTTTCAGGCCTTTGAGAGTTTTTGAATGATTTGTATATATTTTGGTATGAGTAAGTTAATTCAAAATTAGATAAAATATTCTTATAAACTTTAAGTCGATAACCTAAACCACCACGAAAAACAAACCCTGATTTATCTAAATTACCTAAATGCGTGCCAAAATTAACCTTAGCATAAATTGCGTTTTTGGTATCATTTAAAGCACTAATAATATTTAAGTAAATAGGATAATATATAAAGTTTGGTTGATTAATTTTTTCAAAGCCAAATCCTATTCCTACACCAAAATTTTGGCTAAAATAATAATTAACTTCACTATTTAAACCAAAAATAAAAGTGTTATTTTCTATTTCAAAATCTGTGTTATAAACACCTCCATTTGTTCCGTCATCATACGGAAACAAGACCAAAGTTTGAGTTTTAAAACTCAAACCTTGGTTTTTAAAATCTTCCTCTATTTCATTATTTTGAGCTAAAATAGAATTAGAAATAAAAAATAATATTAATATATTAAAAAACCATTCTTTTACCATGCCATTGACCATTTCGTTTTGCCATACCAAAAGCACTCATGCCTGTTAGTGACGGATTATTAAAATCAAAATTCCAGTTTGTAATATTAATACTATTATTACTTCCCGTTCCAAAACTATATGTAATTTGAGGTGTAACAATTCC
>JAMOMG010000192.1 GCA_027068695.1 Flavobacteriaceae bacterium | reverse complement strand
AAGAGGTTTTGTTTTGCTTAAATCTAAACCACAGCACTCAACATTTTCATGTTTAGGATGTTTTGCGCCAAAATTGGGCTGAGGTGTAAAGCAATATGTGAAATCTTTATTTTTTAAAAATGGAGAACCAAAAATTTGAAATTGTTTTTCAGTACCTCTACCAACACTTACGTTTGTACCTTCAAAAAGACAAAGACTCGGGTATAAATTTATAGATGTATCATTAGGTAAATTTGGAGAGGGCTTTATTGGAAGGCTATATTTACTTGCATGTGTGTAATTTTTTAAAGCAATTATTGTTAAATCGCACTTTATACCGTTTTTCATCCATTTTTCACCGTTAATCATTTGGGCATATTCTCCAATAGTCATTCCATAAACAATAGGTACTGGATGCATTCCAACAAAACTTTTATAATCGGTTTCTAGCATAGATCCGTCAACATAATGACCGTTTGGATTTGGTCTATCAAGAACAATTACAGGTATATTTTGTTCTGCACAGGCCTCCATTACATAGTGTAATGTAGAAATGTAGGTGTAAAAACGAACTCCAACGTCTTGAATATCAAATACAACAGCGTCAATACCATGTAGCTGTTCTTTTGAAGGTTTTCTATTTTTTCCATATAGAGATATTATTGGCAATCCTGTTTTCGCATCAATACCATCAGTTACTTTTTCGCCAGCATCTGCTTTTCCTCTAAAACCATGCTCAGGGGAAAATACAGTTTTAACATGAATGTTTAAACTTACTAAGCTATCAACTAAATGTGTATAGCTGGTATCATTTTTAAAAAGTACTGAAGTTTGATTTGCAGTAACGGCAATATTTTTATTTTCAAGTAATTTTAAATACAATTCAGTTTGTTCAGCTCCAGTAATTATTTTTAAAGTTGTATTTGTTTTTGTTAAGTTGGTAACTTCAGATTTTGTATTTTTTGGCTGATTACAAGAAATCAAACTTAAAAAAAATAGAGAAACCAAGAAGAAATATGTATTTTTGAACTGATAAGAAATCATAAGTATATTGAATTACGAATTATTTATTGCAAAACGTATTATTGCTGCAAAACAATACAAAAGTAGCATATCTTCACCTATAATAAAAATAGCCATAATTGCCATTGCAATAGGAATTATTATAATGATGATTTCTATGGCTACTGGTTTAGGCTTACAACAAAAAATACAGGAAAAATTATCAGGCTTTAACGGTCATATTCAAATTACGAATTTTGATAACAATAATTCTGAAATTACATTGGTTCCGGTTTCTAAAAAGCAAGATTTTTATCCGAAATTTACCACTGTTAAAGGGATTAATAACGTTCAGGTATTTGCGACAAAAGCTGGAATTATTAGAACTGAAACCGACTTTGAAGGTATTGTTTTTAAAGGTGTTTCAGGTGATTATAATTGGGATTTCTTTAAAGATTATTTGGTTGAAGGAATTTTACCGAATTATAATACTGAAACTGTTTCGAATGATGTGCTTATTTCTAGAGAAATTTCGAATAGAATGGGTATCAAATTAGGAGATGAATTTAATATCCTTTTTGTAAAAGAAGACCCCTCAAAAGCACCTTGGATACGTGTGGTAAAAGCAGTGGGTATTTACGATTCTGGATTTCAGGATTTTGATGAGAATTTTGTACTAGCCGATATTCAACATATCCAAAAAATGAATAGATGGAAAAATGATGAAGTTGGTGGTTTTGAGGTGTTTATAACTGATTTTAGTGAAATTGAAAACAAAAGCCAAGAAGTTTATGAGCAAACAGGTTCAACCTTGAATAGCCAAAGTATTATTGAAAAATATCCAGCTATTTTTGAATGGATTAATCTATTTGATACCAAT
>JAMOMG010000191.1 GCA_027068695.1 Flavobacteriaceae bacterium | reverse complement strand
CAAGTTGCATACTTGAAAGAATTGTCTGAAAAATACCCAATAATTTCAATTGAAGATGGTATGGCTGAAGACGATTGGGAAGGATGGAAATTATTAACAGAAGCTATTGGAGATAAAGTTCAAATAGTTGGAGATGATTTATTTGTAACAAATGTTGAAAGACTTGAAAGAGGTATCGAAGAAAAATCAGCAAACTCTATTTTAATAAAATTAAATCAGATAGGTACCTTAACAGAAACTATTGCAGCTATCAATATGGCTCATAATGCAGGATATACTTGTGTTATTTCTCATCGTTCAGGAGAAACAGAAGATACTACTATCGCAGATTTGGCTGTTGCATTAAACACAGGGCAAATTAAAACGGGTTCAGCCTCTAGAACTGATAGAATTTCAAAATATAACCAGCTACTTCGTATTGAAGAAGAATTAGGTAATACAGCTTTCTTTCCTCAAATGAGAGCATTTAAAATTTAATATTAGTAAAAACATATTTTTAATCTCAATCTAAGGAAAGATTAATAATAATTAAAAACCAGTGAAGTTTTCTTCGCTGGTTTTTGTTTTAGAAAAAGTTATCTGAATATCAAATTTGAATGAATTTGTTAAGTCGCAAACAGCTGTTTTTCAGAGTGATTATTGTTACACTACAAAATGAATATGATAAATATCAGTTTTATTCAAGCGTTTGGGTTGTAAATTTGAGAGGAATTAATTATTAAAAGATTAAATATCATGAGTACATTGAAAGATAAATTGTATGAAAAAATTCAAGAGCACCGATCTAGAACTACCAAGTTAGTGAAAGAATATGGAGATAAGGTTATTGATCAAGTTACAGTATCTCAAGCAATTGGAGGAATGAGAGGTATTAAAAGTTTGGTTACAGATATATCTTACTTAGACCCATATGAAGGGATACGCTATAGAGGTTTTACATTACCAGAAGTTTTGGAAAAATTACCAAAACCAGAAGGAGCAGATATGCCATATGTAGAAGGTTTATATTTTTTACTATTAACGGGGGAAATTCCTACAGAAAAAGAAGTTGAAGAATTAAAAGTTGATTTTAAAAATCGTCGTATTGTACCTCACTATGTTTGGGATGTTATAGATGCTTTTCCAAGTAATAGTCATCCAATGGCAATATTATCGGCAGCAGTTATGAGTTTAGAAAGAGAATCTCATTTTAATGTTAAATATAGAAAAGGGATGAGTAAAATGGATTATTGGGACTCTACATATGAAGATGCAACTAATCTTATTGCAAAAATGCCTTTAATTGGAGCGTATATCTATAATAAATTATATCATCCTGAAAAAGGTCATAGGTATCCTGATCCTAACTTAGATTTAGGCGGAAATTTTGCTTATATGATGGGTAAAGATAAACCTTATGATGATGTATCACGTATGTACTTTATAATACATGCCGATCACGAAAGTGGAAATGTAAGTGCACATACGGGGCATTTGGTTGCCAGTTCATTGTCAGACGTTTATTATGCAACTTCAGCTATGATTAATGGTTTAGCAGGACCACTACACGGTCTAGCCAACCAAGAAGTATTACGCTGGTTGCAAGGCCTTAAAGATCAAATGGGAGGTAAAATACCTTCAGAAGAAGAAATGAAAAAATATGTTTGGGATACGTTAAATAGTGGTCAAGTTATTCCAGGATATGGACATGCCGTTTTACGTAAAACAGACCCTAGATATTCTGTACAACGTGAATTTTGTTTAAAAAACTTACCAGATGATGATTTATTTAAATATGTTGATGCTCTTTACAAAGTTGTACCAGATATTTTGAGAGAACAAGGAAAAGCAAAAAATCCTTGGCCAAATGTAGATGCTCAATCAGG
>JAMOMG010000190.1 GCA_027068695.1 Flavobacteriaceae bacterium | reverse complement strand
TGTTATTAGCATTTAATTTATCAATGGTTATGAAGCCTGAAATGTATGGTATTACTGATCCAACTTTTCCTGCACGAATTTCATTCTTAACGGTTGGAGTTTGGTGGTTAGGATTTGCACAAGTTACCTTTAGCCGTTTACCTAACAATCCTTTTAAAAGAAAGCCAGAGAAAGATTATATTTTTAAAGGATATAGGGAGTTGAGAAAAGTATTGAAAGAAATAAAAAAATTAAGTCAATTAAAAATATTATTAATTTCTTTTTTCCTGTATAGTATTGGAGTTCAAACAGTTATTTTATTAGCTTCTATTTTTGGGACTAAGGATTTAGGTTTAGAAACAAGTAATTTAATTATTACAATCTTATTGATACAATTAGTTGGGGTAGTAGGAGCATTTGCTTTTTCAAGACTATCAGAAAGAATAGGCAATATTAAAGCCTTAAAAATTACAATTTTAATATGGAGTATTGCATGTGTGGGTGCATATACACTCCACAGGGAAGATCCAAATGTTTATTTAAAGTTTTATGCTTTGGGTGGTTTTATAGGGTTTGTTTTAGGCGCTATTCAAACACTATCACGGTCAACATATTCTAAATTAATACCCGATGAAACTCAGGACCATGCCACCTATTTTAGTTTTTATGATGTAACAGAAAAAATAGCGATTGTTTTTGGTATGGCACTGGCCGGAATAGTATCTTCATTTACCAATTCATTACGATTATTTATTTTAATTTTAGCTATCTTTTTTATTGCGGGTTTTGTAACTTTAAGCTTTATGAAAGGTTCTAAATATGTTAAATAAAAAGTATGATTTTATTATTGTTGGAGCAGGAATTGTTGGATTGGCAACAGCATATAAATTACAATTAAAATTTCCTCAAAAATCAATAGCAATTTTAGAAAAAGAAGCTGAAGTTGGATTACATCAAACAGGAAGGAATTCAGGAGTAATACATTCAGGAATTTATTATAAGCCAGGATCTTATAAAGCAAAGAATTGTAAAAATGGAAGAGATCAACTTGTGTTATTTGCAAAAAAACATGCAATTAAATTTGATGTTTGTGGTAAAGTTATAGTTGCTACCAATCAGAAGGAGCTTCCAATATTAGAAAGTATTTATGCTAAAGGGTTAGAAAATAAAACTGAAGGAATCAAGTTTCTATCTGCAAATGAAATTAAAGAAAAAGAACCGTTTATTGAGGCAGTTAAAGCTATATGGGTGCCAACGGCTGGAATTATAGATTATGTAGCTGTTTCAAAAAAATTTATAGAGTTGGTTGAAAGCTCAAATTCAGAAAGTAAATTATACACAAATTGTAAGGTTAAAAATGTTTCATCTTCAAATTCAGAAACAATTGTTCGTACTGTAATCGGTAATTTTACTGCTGAAAAAGTAATTTTTTGTACAGGATTACAATCTGATAGAAATGCAGAGAAAGACAATTTAAAGTTAGATATGCATATTGTAGGTTTTAGAGGAGATTATTATGAACTAACAGATGAGGCTACTCATAAAATCAATAATTTGGTGTATCCAGTTCCAGATCCTAAATACCCTTTTTTAGGAGTTCATTTTACACGAATGATTAATGGTGGAATAGAATGTGGACCAAATGCAGTATTTACTTTTAAACGTGAAGGATATAAGCGAACAAGTTTTAGTTTTAGAGATACCTTTGAGGCATTAACTTTTGGTGGAACTTGGAAATTATTTTTTAAAAATTGGCGTAAAGGTATTGATGAGTATAAAAGAGCCTTTTCAAAACGATTATTTGTAAATGCACTTAAACATATGATGCCTAGCATTACACAAAATGACGTACGGCCTTCACGAGCAGGAGTGAGAGCTCAGGCTATTGATTACGATGGAA
>JAMOMG010000189.1 GCA_027068695.1 Flavobacteriaceae bacterium | reverse complement strand
CATTTATTTTTGAGATGTATTCAGCCATTTCAAAAGAAGAATTTGAGAAAAACATAAAAGACCTATCTCCTCCAGATGCTATAGCTTATCTAGAAAATAAGTATGTAGAAATTGATTACTTGTTTGGTAGTAATTTAAAAATTAGAGAAAAAGATATATTTGCGATTGAATCTATTATTTTAGATAAGGAAAATGGTGATTATTTAAAGAATTTTGGAGAAATGATAAACAAATTATACAAAGATTCACCTCTTGGCGATTATTACATTGGCAGATATTATGAAACCGGAGGAAAATACAAACAAGCCCTAAGATATTATAAAAATGGTTATATGAAATTACCTGAAGATGACCCTAATTCTGATGGGTATTACGAAAATATTGAACGAGTTTTAGACAAACGAAATGGTACATACATTGAACAAAACCAAGAAAACTAAATTAACTATGAAAAAATTATTATTTTCAATTGCATTTGTTGCTATTTCACAATTATTTTTTGCACAAGAAGGGAATGTTGTAAACGTAAAAATACCGACTGCTGAAAAATATATATTTACACCTGTTATTGATATTGAAACATCTAATGTGAAAAATCAAGGTAATACTGGGACTTGCTGGAGTTTTTCGACCTCATCTTTTATTGAATCTGAGATTTATAAAAAAATTGGAAAGAAAATTGACATTTCAGAAATGTATACTGTTAGAAACACCTATCCTGTTAAGGCTTGGGATTATGTAATGCGACAAGGAAGAACTCAATTTGGAGAAGGTGGTTTAGCACATGATGTAATTAATTCAATTAAAAATAACGGATTAGTTCCAGAAAGTGCCTATTCAGGATTAATGGAAAATACAACAATTTATAACCACTCTAAAATTGTTCCAGAACTAAAAAAAGTTTTAGATGCATATATAAAAAATGACAAAAATGCCACACCTACTAATTGGAAAATTGCGGTAGATTCCATCTTAGATGCTGATTTAGGAAAATTACCTGAAAAATTTATGTACGATGGTGTTTATTACACACCAAAATTGTTTTTAAAAATGACTCAATTAAACCCTTCTGATTATGTAACGCTAACTTCTTTTTTACAACAACCTTTTTACACCAAATTCATTCTGAATATTCCAGATAATTTTGCAAATGGTAGTTTTTACAATTTACCATTAGATGAATTAGTTAAGGTTGTTGATAATGCACTAAAAAAAGGATATACTATCGCATTGGATTGTGATGTTTCAGAAAAAACTTTTTCACAAAAATATGGTATTGCTGTTGAACCTAAAAACATTGATGACAATGAAAAGTCAATGACCTATATAGTTACTGAAAAACAAATAACTCCTAAATTTAGACAACAAGAGTTTGAAAATTACAATACCACAGATGATCATTTAATGCATATTGTAGGTCTAGTAAAAGATCAATATAATAAAGAATATTACAAAGTGAAGAATTCTTGGGGAACAGGAAGCAGCATTGGAAATAGCGGTTATGTATATATGAGTAAAGCTTACTTTAGGCTGAAAACAATATCTATTTTAGTGAATAAAAATGCGTTAGATACTACTGTAATTAAAGAACTTAAACTTTAATCTTAAACCTAACAGGTTTTGAAAATCTGTTAGGTTTGGTTTAGCATACTATTTATCTATTCGAAGTTATTTAAACGAATTCCATCTTCAGAAATAGTTATTAATTTTTGTCTAAACAATCCTCCTATGGCACTTTTAAATGCTTTTTTACTCATACCTAACTGATATTTAATATCGTCTGGTTCACTTTTATCGTGCAATGCAATAAAACCATCTTGCTTTTTTAAGGCATTTAAAATTATAATTTCATTTTTCACAATGGTTTGTTTAAATCCTACTGGTTGTAAACTTACATCCAACTTTTCATCTTCACGAATTTTCTTTATGTAACCAACTAATTTCTGACCTTCCTCAATTTTTTGATACAATTCATTCCTGTAAAGCAATCCTTCAAACTCTTCATTAACTAATACTGTAAAACCCATTCCAGTATTTCTTACAACCATTAAGTCTACTTTATCTCCTACTTTTAAATCCATTATTATTCTTTTAAATTGTTGAAATATGCTTTTAATATTTTATCATTTTCTTCCCTTGGGGTAAACACCTCTACTAATTTAGGAAATTTAGATTTATTATAAAATTTCGAAAGTTGTATTTCCAAATCTAATTCATTCTCAGCTTTACTATATTCAAAACTATGCATTTTACACAAATATTCAGCTGTTAAATTATGGGGTGTTTCAAAATAATCTAATACATTAGACTCTTTTGGACCTGGTATAAATCTAAAAATACCTCCTCCACCATTATTTAGTACTATAATTCTAAAATTACTTGGAATATAATTATTCCACAGGGCATTACTATCGTAAAAAAAACTAATATCACCTGTAATAAATACGGTATTTTCTTTTACTGCAAATGCTGCACCAATAGCAGTACTTGTGCTACCATCAATACCGCTTGTACCTCTGTTACAAAATACACGTAACGTTTTGTTAATATTAAATAATTGAGAATAACGAATTACCGAACTATTACTCAATTGCAATTGTGAATTATTTGGAATTGAATCTAAAACCTTACTAAATACTTTTAAGTCTGAAAACTCACAATTTTCTACAAACTCTTGGTGTTTTCTTAATCTAAATTGTTTCTTTTGCAACCAATAATTTTGATAATTACTTTTAGTCGTTTTTGTTAAAAAGAAAAACTGGCTAAAAAATAATTGTGGGGATATATTAAAATGATGCGTTAAACAATGAAATGTATCAAAAGCTCTTTTGGCATCAGCATGCCAGTGGTGTGTTGGTTTGTATTTACGAAGATGTTGTTTTATTTTTTTTGAAACAATTAACCCTCCTAAACTAAGTAAAATATCTGGTCTAAATTTCTCCAATTCATCATTATCTAAAGGAAAAATTAGTTTATCAATGCTATTTATAAATTTTGAATGTGAAACATTTGCTGTGTTCTCTATTAGAACTAATACCGAAGGATCTTTCACTAAATGTTCTAACTGTGTTTGCAGTAATTCATCAGGGAAATGAGCTCCAACCAATACCATTTTCTTTGTGGAAGCATTCCAAATGTCAGCATATTTTTGAAGTGTATCTACTTCCAAAGGGATTTCATCTATTAAGCTGGTTTTCAACTCTTCAACAACTTCTTCTTTTGTGTAGTTTACGTACTCCGTTTCATACAAAGGCTCATCTAAAGGTACATTTATATGTACCGGTCCTTTTTTATGTATTACCGTTTCAATTGCTTTTTTTATATTTTTAGCATCATTTTTTGCTCCTAAATTTGCGGCGTATAAAATATGATTTTCAAATACATTTTCTTGTCTAATTGTTTGTCCGTCTCCAATATCAATTAAATGAGAAGGCCTGTCTGCTGAAATAATCAGTAATGGAATATTACTGTAATATGCTTCAGCAATTGCAGGGTAATAATTTAACAATGCAGAACCCGATGTGCATAACAATGCAACAGGTTTTCTGGTTTGCTGTGCAATTCCTAATGCAAAAAAAGCAGCACAACGTTCATCAACTATAGATAGTGTTTTAATATTTTCCGAAGCATTAAAACCTATAATTAATGGTGCATTTCGTGATCCTGGAGATATTACAATTGTATTTATATTAAAATTTTCACAGTTTTTTACAACTAACTGAGCTAATTTATTTTTTGGAAATTGACGCATTTACAGTATAAAATAATTGTTGCAAAGTTACGGAAAGTTATTCTAGTTATAATCTAATAAAACTAAGTTTAACTATTTATAAAACTTTTTTCATCACCTCAGCTTTTGAAACTGTCTCTTCCCATTCATTTTCAGGGTTACTACCTGTAGTAATACCTCCTCCTATATAGATAGAAGCAATGTTATTATCCACCTGCATACATCGCAAATTAACAAATAAATGAGTGTTTTTTTCCACATTAAGTTCACCTAAATAACCTGCATAATAGGCTCTATTGTAATTTTCATTCTCAAAAATAAATTTAGTGGCTTGTATTTTTGGCAACCCACAAACTGCGGGTGTAGGATGTAGTGATTCTACCAAACTATCTAATGAACTAGTAGTTTTTATATCTCCTGTGATGTCTGTTCTAATATGCAGTAAGTTTCCTGCTTTAACTGTGTAAGCTTCCGATACTTTAATATTTTTAACACTTCCTTTAATTGTATTTAAAATATAATCTGTTACATACTGTTGTTCTTGTACTTCTTTCTCTTTCCAAACAGTATTTACAGAATTTTTATAACGTTGTGTTCCCGCTAGTGCCATGGTAGTAAACTTATTTTGGCTAACATTTATCAACCTTTCCGGTGTTGCTCCCATCCACAAACCAACACTAGGGTGATACCACAAATACACAAAAGCATTTTTATAGTTATTCAGCATTTTTTTGAATGTATTTTCAATATCAAAATCTACACATTTAACAGTTTCTTTTCTTGATAAAACTACTTTTTTTACGTTGTTATTTTTAAGAAAACTAATCCCTTTTTGTACTAATTGAAGGTGATTTTCTTTTAATTTTTCATTGTAAATAACGTTACTAATTGAAGTCTCTGCCGTTATTTCCAAATCTTTATTTGTCGCAATTTCAGAAGTAAGCAAGCTGCATTTAGCAACCGGAAATAGTATTTTTTTTTCATTTTTATTGAAAGGAGCAAAAATAAAACCTTGCGCATTAAAAGAGTCTAAAAAATATACTTCTTTATCATTTTGAATGTAAGCTTTTAGCATTTTCTCATTGGGTTTTCTAAAAATCACCAATGGACGTTTCTCTTTATAAAAGCTTAAAATCTCGTGAATGAATTCTGCAGTTTCTTTTTGCAATTGATTGTGATTTAATTGTTGAAACTTTTAGTTATTTTCTAAAATAAAATTGGTGATTTTACAAATTGAGATTACTCTTTTTTTATCATCCTCAATCTTAATTTCGACCAAATGAATTGTTTTTCCTTTGTGGATAATTTTTGCTGTTGCAGTAACAACACCACTTTTAACACTTCTTAAATGATTTGCTGAAAACTCAATACCTCTAACACTGTATTTATCCATATCAATTGCTAGTAATGATGTTGGGCTACCAACACTTTCTGCCAGTGCCATTGTTGCACCACCATTTAAAATTCCATCAGGCTGATGCACTTTTGAAGTAACAGGCATTGTAGCTACTAAATAGTCATTACCTAAATCTACATATTTAATATCTAACGTTTCCATTAATGTGTTTTTACACATATTATTTAATAACCTAAGTGTTGATTCTTTCTTACTCATAAAAAATTGTTATGCTGTAAAAATAAGAATTTAAAACTTTAAATAGTACCTTTGTGCAAGAATTGTATTTGTTTAAAATGGCCTATAAAATTAGAGTAATATTAGATGTTGAAAATGATGTAATTAGAGATATTGTTGTTGACAAAACCATTAATTTAGAAGATTTTCACTTAATTATTGCCAAATCATTTGGCTTTAAAGGGCAAGAAATGGCATCTTTCTACAAAACTGATAACAATTGGGAACAAGGTGAAGAAATTCCACTATTTGACATGTCTGAAAATGAAAATTCAATAGCAATGAATTCATTTTTAGTGAATGATGTTTTTAAAAATGTGGGTGATAAATTAATTTACGTATATGATTTTATGGCTATGTGGACCTTCTTTGTCGAACTTTTAGAAATTTCTGAAGATGAGATAAAAGATTTCAAAATAACATTCTCTTTTGGAAACACACCTGACCAAGCTCCTGAAAAAAAATTTGTTGCTGAAAAATTAGATGATGATTTTGATATTTTTAAAGATGAAAACAACTTTGAAAATATTGATGATTTTGATTTTGAAAATTACTAATACCATTTGACCGTGATTGATAATTTTAGTGTATAATGTAAACATTGACATTTTCGTAATTTCTAGTCACAAAATTAAATGCTACTTTTAAAATCTCTCCCATAGAGTTACAAGCTTTAAAATTTTTATCTTTTGTATAAGCGTGTAAATCCATCTTAAGTTGGTTTACTTTTTCGGGTGTAGAAATTTTATCATTACACATACAATCTAGTAACGCATTAACCCTATCCAGAGATCCCTTAAGTCTACGTGCAATTGCAGATCGTTCTTCTCTTTTGTACTGCTCAATAGATTCTTCTTGTAAGTTCTCTGACACCATTTTAACAAATGGATAATTTTCTTTAAAGAATTGCGGAAAATAAACTTTTAAATTTCCTTCAAAGCTCTGTTGATCAAAATCCATTGCTCGAATGCGATATTCAACCTGATCAAAATCATAAGAAGCAACAATAACATAATTATAGGAGCGCATATCTCCCAACAAACGAATCATACATCGTTCATTAAATTTTACAAATTCTTTTGACAACCTTTTTTTACCGCTAATAGAAACTGTTTTCATATTTTCAATTAAAAACTGATCTCCAGGAATCCCCAACACATGCTCTTCAATCAAGGTATCTTTATATACTAAAAAATTAATATTATTAGGAGATAAAATATGTTCTAACTCCAATCCATAAACTCTTGAGGCATCAGCTTTTTTAACATATAAATAGGTATGGTTATCGTTTAAAATATTTCTAACTTTAACTCTAAAGGGTTTTGAGTTACCAAAAGTGCAATAATCTATAGCGTCAACAGTTAAAAAGGGTAACGAATCTTCACTTCCATCACCGTGTAAAATTACATACATTCTTTTCAAACTTAAATCTATTTCATCTCTTTCATGTTCAGCATAATACACTCTAATCCATAAGGTATCGTCACCATTTTTATCATAAACTTCTACTCCTCCAACAAAACGAAGTAAATCATCATAAAAAACAGGAATTTTAATATTTCTATTGTATTCTGTCAAATAATTATACAATTGCTCATTAATTGGGTAGGCTGGTTTTTTCTTTGAAATTAATTTTTCATCCATGTTCAAAATCTCTAGTTACTTCCAAATTTAGTATATTGCTGTAACAATTTTGTATAAATGTCGTCTTAATTTTATACTAAACAAAAAAATATTGGAAACAATTTTATCTCTTCGAAGTCTCAATAAAAAATTTGGACATATTCATGCTGTAAATAATTTATCCTTTGATATTAAAAAAGGAAATGTATATGGTATTTTAGGCCCAAACGGAAGTGGAAAATCAACCACATTGGGTATTATCCTAAACGTTGTTAACAAAACTTCTGGCAGTTTTAGTTGGTTTGATGGTAATTTATCAACACATCAGGCACTAAAAAAAGTGGGTGCAATTATTGAACGCCCAAATTTTTACCCTTATATGACGGCTGTTCAAAATTTAAAATTAGTCTGTAAAATAAAAGAAATTCCTTTTACTAAAATTGAAGAAAAACTAAAGATTGTCAATCTGTTTGAACGGAGAAACAGTAAATTTAAAACGTTTTCTTTAGGTATGAAACAGCGTTTAGCCATAGCTTCAGCTTTGCTAAACGATCCTCAAATTTTAATTTTAGACGAGCCCACAAACGGATTAGACCCTCAGGGTATTCATGAAATCAGAAAAATCATTAAAGATATTGCTAAAGAAGGTACCACAATTTTACTGGCTTCACATTTACTAGATGAAGTTGAGAAAGTATGCTCTCATGTGGTAGTTATTAGAGAAGGTATTAAATTATACGCTGGAAGTGTTGATGAAATGACAGCTTCCCAAGGTTTATTTGAACTTAAAGTTGATGGTGATTCTCAAATACTAATTGATTTACTTTCTAAATTTGACGGAATAACCTCTGTAAAGGTAGTTGAAGATAAAATAATTGCAACTTTAGGTAAACAAATTTTAGCCTCTGAAATAAACACTTTTTTATTTAAAAAAGGAATTGTTTTATCACATTTAATAAAGCGTAAGCCAAGTTTAGAGCAACAATTCTTAACATTAACAAACAACAACTAAAATGCTACGACTTTTAAATATAGAAATTCATAAATTAAAATACAATAGAGCTAGTAGAGTTTTAATACTAATTTATTTTATTTTATTAACTTCAATAGCTTTAATTGCCGCTGTAAAATTTGATATTGGCCCTGTAAAATTTCATTTAGCTGAACAAGGGATTTTTAACTTCCCGTACATTTGGCACTTTAATACCTTTATGGCCTCAATTTTTAAATTCTTTTTACTACTTGTTATTGTTTCAATGATGGCTAATGAGTACAGTAACAAAACTTTAAAACAAAATTTAATTGATGGATTGAGCAAAAGAGAGTTTGTGCTTTCAAAGTTTTATACTGTTATATTACTGGCTTTAATTTCAACTATTTTTGTATTTATTGTCTCATTAATACTTGGATATATATATTCTGATTTTACAGAGTTTTCAATAGTGACAACTGATTTAGAGTATTTACTTGCTTTTTTCGTAAAATTAGTGGCTTTCTTTTCATTTGGATTATTTTTAGGAATTCTCGTAAAACGATCTGCTTTTGCTGTTGGAGCTATGCTAATTTGGGCTATGTTTGAAAGTTTTGTAAAGGGAATGCTTTATTGGAAATCTGAAGATAATGTTGAAAGAATTATGCAGTTTTTTCCTTTAGAAGCAATGAGCAACTTAATTAAAGAACCTTTTACACGTTTAAGTGCTGTTAAAACCGTTGCTAAACAGGTAGGTGAAAACTTATCAAAAGATTTTTCTGTACAACCTTTAGACATTCTAATTGTAATTATTTGGACAATTATTTTCATTTATCTTTCTTATGCATTACTCAAAAAAAGAGATTTATAAATAATTATTAATTTATAATAGATATTCATACATTTGGAAAATTACTAGCAAGTCAATCCTGTATGAAAAAATTAATAACAATCATTTCTTTTTTATGTGTATTACAAAGTTTTGCTCAAGGTGAAGCTAATTTTTGGTACTTTGGTGAAAATGCTGGGTTAGACTTTAATAGTGGTTCTCCTATTGCACTTAATGATGGTCAATTAAATACTTTTGAAGGGTGCTCATCTTTCTCAGACTCAAATGGTAGTTTATTATTTTATTCTGATGGAACTACTGTTTGGAATAGAAACCACACTGTAATGCCAAACGGATTGGGTTTAAAAGGTCACCCATCTAGTACACAATCTGCTATGATAATTCCCCGTCCTGGAAG
>JAMOMG010000188.1 GCA_027068695.1 Flavobacteriaceae bacterium | reverse complement strand
CGGAGTCGAAGGGTTCTTTGATAACTGCATCTAACTTAAACCAAAAGGGAAATCCAGCGCCACCACGTCCACGTAAATTAGAAGTTTTAATTTCCTGAATTACTTGTTGAGGATTTGTTTTAAATTTTTCAGTTAATGCATAAAATATTGTAATATCCTCAATTTTTGAAGTTAAAATAGGTGTGGTATTGCAATCTATGTTATAATGATTCTCGACTACGCTTGAACTGACATTTTTCGAAATAATTTGTTCTAATTCTTTATTTGAATGCGTAGAGTATGTTTTATCATTGTACATAAATGCACTGTTGGTATGGCAATGACCAACACAAGCAGCATGACCAATTTCATCTTTTGAGAAATGATTTTCTATATTTTTTTGAAGTTTGCCTTGTGTATTAGCAACCATACATGCAGTTCCGCTACAAATATGTATTTTTTTATTTCGATTGCTTTCTCTTGTAAAATCGTAAAAAGAAGAAGTTCCAATAAGCACAGAGTCATCAACAAGAAATTTTTTTGCTAATTTTTGAAATTCTTCTTTTGAAGCATTTTTATGAGATAAATTTGCGATATTTTCGAATAAATTATCATCTAATTCTTTTCTTGATGATAGTGAGCGTATATTTTTGTTTGCCATTTTTAACCGGATATATTTGGCTAAAAATACTAAAATTATTTGTTATGTGGTGGGAGTTTTAAACCTTTTCGCAAATTAAAATGATGTGTTTGTTATTTAAATTGGTAGTGAAAAACAAGTATTGATTTCCGCCTTCTTTCAATTTTGTTTTTTTTCTGATTTCCGCAACTGTTTCAGGGAAATTCCGTGTAGTTATGTTTGCTTTTTTTGAAGGAATTAATTTTTTTAATTGTTTTTTATCATACGAAATAATGTGTTTTATTTTGAATCTTCTTCCAGGGAATTCAATTAAATTATCTGATGTATATAGATGAGAATGTACATGTAATTTATTAATTTTTAGTTTAGTTGAAATTTGATTGAAGCCACCTGCTTTTAAAATAGCTGCATTTGGTTCGTAGATATATTTTTTTGGTTCTGAATAACTAGCAAAACTTTCTTTAAATAAATTAAAATTAAAATATTGTGTATTGGTTTTTTTGAAGTTAACTGTTTTTATATCAATAATTTGGGTGTAATTTTTTTCTAGGATAAATAATAATTCTTTTACTTCATTTTCAATAGCAATTATATGGATTTCTTTCACAAATTTAAGTTCATTTATAGCACTTTTAATGTCTAAAATTGGGGATGCTTTTAGTAAAATATTTTTAGATTTTTGAAATAATAAATCTATATTTTCAGGAACATTAGGTAAGCAGTCTTGTAACAAAAATACTTTTCCTTTTAAGTTATTTCTACGTGAAGGGTCAATGTAAATCCAATCGTATCTGTGTGTGTTATTTTTTAAATAGTCAATGCCATCTCCATTAATAGTTTTTATGTTTTTACTATTTAACTGTTTTAAATTATAACTAGCAATAGAAGATAATTCTTCATTTATTTCACAATGTGTTACATTTTTAACTTTTTGTGAAAAATAATAAGTATCTACCCCAAACCCACCTGTAATGTCAATTATTGAATTTCCAAAAACTAAATTAGCTTTATAGTTAGCCGTAATTTCAGAAGATGTTTGCTCAATATTTAATTTATTTGAAAAGTAAATTCCAGATGTATTATACCAGGTTGGTAATTTTATTTTACATTTATTTTTTGCTATAATTTGTTCCGCAATTTCTTGAATGGAAACTAATGAAAAAGGGCTTCCTTTTAAAATTAGTTTTGTACTATCAGATTTTAAATTGGAATTTATAAAATCTTGGACTTCTTTATTTAAAATAATAGTGTTCAAATTATAAATTACTTAATTCAAC
>JAMOMG010000187.1 GCA_027068695.1 Flavobacteriaceae bacterium | reverse complement strand
CTTTTAAAGCTAATATTTGAAAAATGTATCAAGCTTAAACCAGTATGAAACTCAAAATTACTATTGGTAAAGAATTTAAAGTATTGCAATTTTAGATATGCAGACACTAATAATTTTGAACCAAAAGCAAAATTTTGAGGGTTACTAATATAGTTGTAAGGTTTTGTTGTGTAAGCCAAACCAAAAGCACTTGTGAAGTTTAGTTGATGATTTTTTTTTGGAGTTAGATTATAGGTGTAATGTCTATAAGCTGCATAAGCTTCACCTAAAACTGTTGAATTAAAGTTTTCATACAAAAAAGTATAGCCTCTTTCAGGATAATTATAAAGGGTATTAAATGTTGAACTTTCAGTGTTTTTAGTATTAAAACTTAACATAAAACCATAAGGATTGTTTTGAATAGCATTCTTTAATTTTTTATCGTGTTCAATAAGTTTACCATAAAAAAAATCTGTTTGTAAATACGCATTGCTATCAGTATAGTTTTGAGAAAAACTCAAAATACTGTAAAGAAATATAAAAAAAAGGAGGATGTAATCTTTCATAAATATAACTTATAACCTAATACCTACTCCAAATTCAACTGTTTCAGCATTAGCGGCATGTGCTTTCAGCCTAACAGAGGCAAACCACTTTTGATTAAAGTACCTTTTCAAACCTAATGTTTCATAGATTCTTCCGTCATATTCAAAAGGATATTTTACATAATACCCTAATTGTGATTCTATGGAAATTTTATTAATAAATAATTCATGACCAATAAAAACGCCTATTCTTGAAAAACTATTTGTTTCTTTTAGGTTGGTATGAGGTATGGTTAAATTTAAATTGTAAAATTCCTTTAAAATAGGTGAAATATACAATTCAGCACCAAATTGGATGGCAGATTTTCTATTCAATCTTTTATCGGCGTAAGCAGATACTACATAAAAAGGTTTAACACCACTACCAATTATTTCAGCTTCATTAACACCACCTCTAATGGCAAAATTAAATTTAATAGGCTCTTTAAAATACTTACTTTCTGTAGAAGGAATATAATTTATAGGTTGTTCTTCAGGAGTTAAATCATAATTTAGCCCTAAAGTAAATGCCCAAATATTAACACCTGAATTAGGAGATTTAATATTTGAATTTGAGGCATGAACAAAAGTTAATCCAGCATTCACACCTAAATTTCTCAATAAATGTTCTCTTTGAAAATACAATTTAAAATAGGTGCTTGAATTTAAAGAACTTCCAAAAGCAGTATTTTTATTGTTAGTTTCTTTATCATACGGATTTGTGTTGTATGCCAAACCAATCCCTGCTCTAAAAATTAGCTTATTTTTTGCTTCTCTATTGAAAAAATAAAAATTATAATGTCCGTAAACAGAATATAATTTTCCTAAAATTTCAGAATGGTAATCTTGATACCCAATAGAATACCCGAAATCAGGGTAATTATAACGTTCTTGCCAAGCTTCTTCTCCAAAAGATCTTTTGTTAAAACTTATAAAAACACCTGTTGGATGTCCTTGTAAAAAAGCGTAAGCATCAGGATTGTGAGCAATAACGTTTCCATAAAAATAATCGGCTTGAATGTATGAAGATTTTGATTGGCTAAAACAAATAGCAATATAAAAAAATAAAATTCCAACTAGTATTTTTCTCATAAACAATTTATTTTAATTGAGTTTAAAACGTATATTTTCATTTTCTAACATTTTTAAAAACTCATTGTCTACTTTTACTTTGGTAGATCTACTGTGCAAATTTAATTTCATTTTTTCAGTTAAATCATAAACTAAAAAATCTAACGAAACTGCCCCTTCATTTTCTTTTAGGAGTTTGTTTAGTTTCTGAATTGATTCTTCATTTATTTTATTAATATCTAATTGAAGGGTTATTTTTTTAGTTTGTTTTTCTAATACATCTTGTAAAATTTGAATATCTATAAAATTTATTCTTGGATCACTTTTTTTACCTTCTTTGTTAATCCAACCTGGACTGATATTTACTTTAATTTGACGAAATTCATTTTCAATTAAAAAAGGTCTGAATTTTAGATAACTTTCTTTAAAAATTCTAAATTCATGACTGTCTTTATAATCTACAACAACAAAAGATGCCCATTTATTGCCATTTTGAGAAGTTTTGTGTTGAACATTTGATAAAATTCCTGAGAAAGTAAAATTAGCACCTACATAATTATTTAAATCTTCATTAAAAACAGCAACAGATGTATTGCTAAAATATTTTACTTCATTTTTAAAATCATCTAATGGATGTCCGGAAATGTAAATACCAACCATTTCTTTTTCTTTTGACAATTCTTCCATCATTCCCCATTTTTCAGCAGGGGGTATTTCAGGTTCTGAGAATTGAATTTCTGAGGCTTCTCCAAACATTGAAATTTGTGCTGAGTTTTTATTTTCTTGGTATTTATTTCCAAAGCGAATGGCTCTTTCAATAAAAGTGACACCTTTTTCATCTAATTGATAGTATTGAGCTCGATGTACATTTTTAAAAGAGTCTAAGGCACCGGCCATAACCAAACCATCAAATGCTCTTTTATTTGCTGCTCGTAAATCTACGCGTTTGGTTATATCAAAAATAGAAGTATAAGGCCCATTTTTTTTACGTTCTTTTACAATAGCTTCTACAGCAGATGCACCAACACCTTTTATAGCTCCCATTCCAAACCGAATAGCACCTTCTTTGTTTACAGCAAATTTTAGATACGATTCATTAATATCTGGTCCAAGCACTTGAATTCCTGCTCGTTTACATTCTTCCATGAAAAAAGTTACCTGCTTAATGTCATTCATATTGTTAGACAGTACAGCGGCCATAAATTCAGAAGGGTAATGAGCCTTTAAATAAGCGGTTTGGTAGGCGATATAAGCATAACAGGTAGAGTGAGATTTATTAAATGCATAAGCGGCAAAAGCTTCCCAATCTTTCCAAATTTTTTCTAAAATTTCTTCAGGATGTTTATTTGCTTTTCCTCCTTCAATAAACTTGGGTTTTAACTCTGTAAGCATAGAGAATATTTTTTTACCCATAGCTTTACGTAGCTTATCAGCTTCTCCTTTGGTAAACCCAGCTATTTTTTGAGAGAGTAACATTACCTGTTCTTGATATACGGTAACACCATAAGTTTCTTTTAAATACTCTTCCATTTCAGGTAAATCGTATTCAATGGCTTCCTCACCATGTTTTCTCATAATAAACAGAGGAATGTACTCCATTGGACCTGGCCTATAGAGGGCATTCATAGCAATTAAATCAGCGAACTCGGTAGGTTTTAAAGCTTTCATATGCTTTTGCATACCAGGAGATTCATATTGAAAAACACCTATAGTTTCCCCACGTTGAAAAAGCTCATATGTTTTAGGGTCGTCTAAAGGAAAATCATCTGGAATTAGTTCTATACCGTGAATTGCTTTTATAATTTTTACAGCATCTTTAATTAGTGTTAAGGTTTTTAACCCTAAAAAATCCATTTTAAGTAGTCCCGCACTCTCAACTACATTGTTATCAAATTGTGTGACATACATGTCGCTATCTTTGGCTGTGGCAACAGGAACCAAGTTGGTTATTTTTTCAGGTGTAATAATAACACCACAAGCATGAGTTCCAGTATTCCTCACAGATCCTTCTAATGCAATGGCCTGTTTAATAGTTATTGCTTCAAGATTATCACCTTCAGCAATGGTTTTCAATTCGCTAATATTGTCAAATTCTTCAGATCTTAAACCTTTAACTTTTGCTTTGCTCTTTTCATCTTCACCAAAAATATGCTGTAATTTTATTAATGGTATTAATTTAGCAATTCTATCAGCATCAGATAAAGGTAAGTCAAGTGCTCGTGCAGTGTCTCTTATTGAGGATTTGGCTGCCATAGTGCCGTAAGTAATGATTTGAGCTACCTGACTGGCACCGTATTTATCAATCACAAAATCAATTACTTTTTGTCGGCCTTCATCATCAAAATCTATATCAATATCGGGTAATGAAACACGATCAGGATTAAGGAAACGCTCAAAAAGTAAGTTGTATTTTATAGGGTCAATATTGGTAATCCATAAGCAATAGGCAACGGCAGAACCAGCAGCAGAACCACGGCCTGGGCCAACGGAAACACCCATTTTACGAGCTTCTAAAATAAAATCCCAAACAATTAAAAAATAACCTGGATAACCAGTTTTTTCAATAATAGAAAGTTCAAAATCTAATCGTTCTTGAATGTTTTTGTCTAATTTTTCACCATAACGTTTTTTAGCACCTTCAAAAGTTAAATATTTTAAGTAGGCATTTTCACCACGAACGCCACCATCAATAGTGTCTTGAGGGTTGATAAAGCGTTCGGGAATATCAAATTTAGGCAGTAGTACATCTCGTTTTAAGGTGTAAATCTCAATTTTATCTACGATTTCTTGAATATTTGAAATGGCTTCGGGTAAATTAGCGAACAAATTTTTCATTTGCTCTTGGGTTTTAAAGTAGTACTCATTATTAGGCAATCCATACCTATATCCTCTTCCTTTACCTTTAGGAGTTGCTACTTTTTCTCCATTTTTAACACATAATAAAATATCATGGGCTTCGGCTTCATCTTCGTTTGTATAAAAAGTGTTATTTGTTGCAACTAATTTTACTTGGTGTTTTTTGGAAAATTGTATTAAGGTATTATTTACATGGTTTTCCTCTTCTTGGTTATGACGCATTACTTCTAAATAAAAATCATCTCCAAATTGTTCTTTCCACCAAAGTAAGGCTTCTTCCGCCTGTTTTTCACCAATATTTAATATTTTATTTGGTATTTCACCAAGTAAATTTCCCGAAAGTACAATTAAATCTTCTTTATATTTTTCAATAATACTTCTGTCTATTCTTGGAACATAATAAAATCCATCTGTATGAGAAAGAGAAGACATTTTAGCCAAATTATGATAGCCATTTTTGTTTTTTGCAAGAAAAACTATTTGGTAACCATTGTCTTTATGCGTTCTATCAGTATGATTTTCACAAACATTAAATTCACAACCTAAGATAGGTTTAAATAATATTTTAGGTTCTTTAGTAGCAAATGATAAATCTATTTCTTCATTTTTAGCTTCACTAATTTCACGTACCTCTTTTTTTTCAATTTCCAGAAGTGCTTTTTTAGCTTCTTCTATTCTTTTATTATAAGCTATTTTGTCTTTGTTAGAATTTAATGCTTCTTCAATAAAATAAAAGGCACCCATCATATTTCCAGTATCAGTTAAGGCTACCGCAGGCATTTTATATTTTATTGCTGAGTTTATAAGGTTACTAACACTTGATGTAGATTGTAAAACAGAAAATTGTGAGTGGCAATGTAAATGTGAAAAGTTAACATCTTGAAGTTCTTTAATGGTATCACTTAAATTCTCATGGGTTTCAGTTTCAGTTGCAAGAGCAATTTTTTTTAATTTTTCACTTTCTTTTTTGAGGTTTAAATGTTTTAAGCCAATAACATCTATAGTTGTTGGGTTTTTAGCATCGAAAATTTGAAAATAATCACTGGGAACATCTAGTTGTTCAACAGTATAATTTCGTTGCCTAATTAATTCAAAAAAGCAACGTGTTGTAGCCTCAACATCAGCAGTTGCATTATGGGCTTCACTAAAAGGTGTATTGAATAAATGTTGATGTAATTCGGTTAAGGTTGGCAGTTTAAACTTTCCATATCTACCTCCTTGAATTTGACACAAACTAGCTGTTTTTTCCGTACAGGTATCTAAAACAGGCATTTGATTTAAGTCTGTTTGAATTTCTTTTCTGTGAAATTCGCACCCCATAATGTTTAAATCAAACTTTACATTTTGACCAACTACGAATTTTGATTTTGAAAGTGCTTTATTAAAGTAATGCAAAACCTTTTCTAAATCTTCTCCTTTTTCTTTAGCTAATTGGGTTGAAATACCGTGAATTTGTTCAGCATCGTAAGGAATATTGTAATCTTCAGGTATTATTAAAAAATCTTGTTGTTCAATTAACTCTCCATACAAGTCGTGCAGTTGCCATGCAATTTGAACACATCTTGGCCAATTATCGGTATCGGTAATTGGAGCATTCCATTTTTTTGGTAAACCAGTGGTTTCTGTGTCAAATATTAAAAACATGTATTAGAATATTTTGTGAAAGTATGAGTTTTTAAAAGTATGAATTTAAAAGATTTTACAAATCTTAACCATCGCTTTTTTATTAACAAATTTAATTTAGTTTTAGTATTGAGCTAATTTTTGCTGAACTAATTGATATTCAGCGTATGGGCTTGTTAATCACTGTATTTTTAAAAGTATTCAATCAGCTTAAAAATAAGCTAAAATATAATGTGTTTAATTGAAAATATCTCACTATATTTGCGCACTTAATTAATAACCAAGGTTTCGTACCTTAAAATTTTAAAAAAATGCCAGTAAAAATTAGATTACAAAGACACGGTAAAAAAGGAAAACCATTTTATTGGATAGTGGCTGCAGATGCACGCGCTAAAAGAGATGGTAAGTATTTAGAAAAAATTGGGACTTATAATCCTAATACAAATCCTGCTTCTATTGATTTAGATATTGACGGAGCCGTGAAATGGTTACAAAATGGAGCACAACCAACTGATACAGCAAAAGCAATTTTATCTTATAAAGGAGCGATGTTAAAAAATCACTTAGTGGGTGGTGTTAGAAAAGGAGCTTTAACAGAAGAACAAGCTGAGGAAAAATTCCAAGCCTGGGTAGCTGAAAAAGAAGCAAAACTTACTGCTAAAAAAGAAGGTTTATCTAAAGCTGAAGCAGAAGAAAAAGCAACAGCATTAGCTGCTGAAATAAAAATTAATGAAGAGCGTTTAGCTGCTGTTCAGGAAGTTGAAAATGCTGCAATTAAAGCTGAGGCTGATGCAAAAGCAGCAGAAAAAGCAGCAACAGAAAAAGTTGAAGAGGAAGCTCCTCAAACAATTGACGATGCACAAGCTGCTGCAACTGAAGAAGGAAAAGCAGAGTAATTTATTGTTACGAAAATGCGTAAAGAAGATTGTTTTTATTTAGGCAAAATCGTACGAAAACATAGTTTTAGAGGTGAAGTAGTTGTTAAATTAGACACTGACGAACCTGAATTGTATCAAAATTTGGAATCAGTATTTATTGCTTTAGGCAATGATTTGGTTCCATTTTTTATTGAAAAAAGTTTACTGCAAAAAGGAAATCAATTACGTGTTCAGTTTGAAGATATAGCAAGTGAAGATGATGCCAATACAATTATGGGAGCAGCATTGTATTTACCACTTGAGTTTCTTCCTAAACTCACAGGAAATAAATTTTACTACCATGAAATCGTAAATTTTGATATTGAAGATATTAACTTTGGGTATATAGGTGTAATTACAGGAGTTAATGATTCTACTGCACAGCCATTATTTGAAGTAAATGCAAATGGATCAACTATTTTTATTCCTATGATTGACCATTTTATTGAAAAAGTAGATAGAGAAAATCGTACAATTCTAGTAAAAACACCTGAGGGCTTAATTGATTTATACTTGAATCAATAAAAAAAATAGAGAGGTGGCCGAGTGGTCGAAGGCGCACGCCTGGAAAGTGTGTATACGGCAACGTATCGAGGGTTCGAATCCCTTCCTCTCTGCAAAATAAAAATATCCCAAGCAATTGGTCTGTTTTACAGAGACTAATTCGGAACTTTAATTAAATTACCAAAAAAGACAGCATTCATAAATAACTTGTTGGTTCCATACCAAGCACCTCTAAAATTTGGATTATCTGCAAATAATATAACTCTACCATTCCCAATTTTACTCACAATAATGGCTGCAGATTTTTTTATGTAATTATCAATATTATATTGAGTTACATAACCGTCAATATGAGGGGTTTGAGTGTATTTGGCAACTGTTGAAAAACGACTTTTACTTGGACTTAAAAATACTTTGTTATTTTTATAAATAGGTATTTCCTTATCGTGATACCCGTAAGCAATAGGGTGTGTTAAATCTAAATTAACTTTAAAAATTGCACCTCCAATATTTTGTTTGCCAATAATGCCTCTGGAATTGGCATAATCAATTCTTGTTTTTGTAGAATCTTTTACTCTTTTTAGTAAATGTTCAGGTACTATTTTATTTTTAATAGCCCAAGAACTCGCTGTTCTGGTGGTTATTAAAGTATTACCTTGAGCCACCCATTGTTTTAAATTATCGTTGCTTTTTTGACTTAACTGTGTGTAATTTCCTGAGACCAAAATAATAACATTATACCTTCGTAAATCAGTTCTGTTAAAAATTCTTTCAGGTACTTTTACTATTGGCATTTGCATACGTTGTTCAAATAAGTGCCATACCTCACCAACTTCATAAGAAGAAGTATTTCCTTCAACAACCATCATAACTTTAGGTTGTTTTAAAGTTACAAAATTGTTGCTGCCAATATCAATTCCTTTTAAGCTATACCCAGTATTAACAGTATATACCTGAATTGAATGCTGCTTGCTTATCGTATTTAGTATTGAAAATAGAGATTCTTTAGTCATATTTTGAATGCTAACAGGAATTAGCAATGTACCTCTATCAAAATATTTTTCTTTTCCGTTGGCAATAGTTGTAATAGGCTGCATAGCGGTTTTTACAATTATGCCTTTTTGCTGTAGCTTATACAATAGAGCAGGGGTATAGTAATCATCCCAAGAAATTAAATAGGCATAATTACTCAATGTAAAATCATTAATATTTATGTTGTTTGACTCTGATGTTATTTCATTTTTTAAATTAGGTATTTTTTGTAGTGTACTGTATTTCATATTATAGAAATTTGCCACAGACCACGAAGATGCATCATAAAAAACACTATCTCTGTATTTTTTATAGGTCTCAAACATAGTTCGGACCATTAAATACTCTTTTTGTTTGGTAGGAACTATAAAGGCATTTCCTTTTTTATAAATTTTGTTATTTACAGTAGTGTTATTAGTTAATGGATATACGTTAATTTTGTGTTTTAACAATAAATCAACAAATGCTTTATTCCTGTTTTTATCATAATTATCCCCAAAAATGTAGCCTTTAACTTTATTTTTTGAAGCCTGTTCAATAGCTTTTTTGAAAAAATTATTTTGGTAAGTATACAGTAAATTTTTATTTTTAATAGCAGCCTTTATGGTTGCAAAAGTTGAAACGTATTGATTTCTAATTGTGAATGAGAAATGCAAATTTCCAGTTGAAGTTTCTTGTACAAGACCCCTTGAAGCTGCTTGTTCAAACAATAGCGCTAATGAGCCTTGTAAATC
>JAMOMG010000186.1 GCA_027068695.1 Flavobacteriaceae bacterium | reverse complement strand
AAGATAATGAACTTGGTAGAGCAAATGTGAGAAACATAAAAGGTATAAACACAATGGGCGTTGATATGACTGATAAAAACGCAAGTGATGATATTCCTGTTAGAGAATTACATTTACCTAAAGGACGTAAAGTTATATTTAAATTTCGCTCACAAGATGTATTACATTCAGCCTACATGCCACACTTTAGAGCACAAATGAACTGTGTACCTGGAATGGTAACGCAATTTGCTTTCACCCCAAGTTTAACAACTGAAGAAATGAGAGAAAATACAAAGACTATTGCCAAAGTTGCAGGTATAAATAAAATTAGAGCTGAAAAAGGAGAAGATCTTTACGAATTTGATTATTTGTTATTGTGTAATAAAATTTGTGGGGCATCACACTATAACATGCAGATGAAAATTATTGTTGAAGAGGAAGGAGCATTTAATTCTTGGTTGAAAAATCAAAAAACATTAGCAGAAATAATTAAATAATAAACTAACTACTACACTTCTAACTAAAAAATTTAATATGTCAGATCATCATCATAAAGAAACATTTATTACGAAATACGTTTTTAATACTGACCATAAAATGATTTCTAAACAGTACTTGATTACAGGTATTTTTATGGGAATTATAGGGGTATTTATGTCTATGTTATTTCGTTTACAAATTGCTTGGCCAGATCATTCATTTGGAATAATTGAAGCTTTTTTAGGAAATCATCAAGATGGAGGTGTTATGTCACCAGATTTCTACTTAGCATTGGTTACCATTCATGGTACAATTATGGTATTTTTTGTTTTAACAGCTGGTTTAAGTGGTACTTTTAGTAACCTATTAATTCCGTTGCAAATAGGAGCTCGTGATATGGCATCAGGGTTTTTAAACATGGTATCATATTGGTTATTCTTTTTATCGAGTGTTATAATGGTTTTCTCTCTATTTATTGAAGCAGGTCCTGCATCTGCAGGTTGGACTATTTACCCACCTTTAAGTGCGTTGCCTCAAGCAATCCCAGGTTCAGGATTGGGAATGACTCTTTGGCTAATCTCTATGGCTATTTTTATTGCTTCATCTTTATTAGGAGCTTTAAATTATATTGTGACAGTTCTTAATTTAAGAACCGCTGGTATGAAAATGGTAAGATTACCATTAACCATTTGGGCCTTTTTTGTAACAGCAATTATTGGAGTTGTTTCGTTTCCGGTATTATTGTCAGCAGCTTTGTTATTAATTTTTGATAGAAGTTTTGGAACGTCATTTTATTTATCAGATATATTTATTCAGGGTGAAGTTTTACATTATCAAGGAGGTTCACCAGTATTATTTGAACATTTATTTTGGTTTTTAGGACACCCAGAGGTATATATTGTAATATTACCTGCAATGGGTATTGTTTCAGAAATTATTGCTTGTAATTCTCGGAAACCTATTTTTGGTTATAGGGCAATGATTGGCTCAATTATTGCGATTGCATTTTTATCTACCATTGTTTGGGGACACCATATGTTTGTATCTGGAATGAATCCATTCTTAGGGTCTGTATTTACTTTTACAACGTTGTTAATTGCTATACCTTCAGCTGTAAAAGCATTTAACTGGATTACTACTTTATGGAAAGGGAACTTACAAATGAATACAGCAATGTTATTTTCAATTGGATTTGTTTCTACATTCATAACTGGAGGATTAACAGGATTAGTGCTTGGAGATAGTGCTTTAGATATCAATGTTCATGATACTTACTTTGTTGTAGCTCACTTTCATTTAGTCATGGGTGTTTCAGCAATATATGGTATGTTTGCAGGTGTATATCATTGGTTCCCTAAAATGTATGGAAGAATGATGAATAAAACGCTAGGATATTGGCATTTTTGGATAACTGCAGTAGCAGCTTATGGCGTTTTCTTCCCAATGCA
>JAMOMG010000185.1 GCA_027068695.1 Flavobacteriaceae bacterium | reverse complement strand
GTAGAATGAGAAATTATAGCGTTTTAATAATTATATAAAAAAATATGGCTAAAAATTTAGTAATAGTAGAGTCACCAGCAAAAGCAAAAACCATTGAGAATTTTTTAGGTAAAGATTTTCAAGTAGAATCAAGTTTTGGACATATAGCAGATTTACCTTCAAAAGAGATTGGAATAGATGTAGAAGGAGATTTTAAACCAAAATATAAAGTACCAACGGATAAAAAAGCAATTGTTAAAAAGTTAAAAGATTTAGCTAAAAAAGCTGATACAGTATGGCTGGCTTCAGATGAGGATCGTGAAGGAGAGGCTATTGCGTGGCATTTATTTGAACAGCTAAAACTAAAAGATATTGATACAAAGCGTATCGTTTTTCATGAAATTACTAAAAAGGCTATTTTAAAAGCTGTTGAAAATCCAAGAGGTATAGATTATAATTTGGTGAATGCACAACAGGCAAGAAGAGTTTTAGATAGGCTTGTGGGGTATGAACTCTCACCAGTATTATGGAGAAAAATTAAAGGTGGACTATCTGCTGGTAGGGTTCAATCTGTAGCTGTGCGATTAATCGTCGAAAAAGAACGAGAGATAAAAAGTTTCAAACCAAAAGCATCATATAGAGTTGTCGCTGAGTTTTTAACTGAAGAAGGGAAAAAATTTAAAGCCACACTACCTAAAAATTTTAGTGCTAAAAAAGAAGCTGAATCGTTTTTGAATTCTTGTATTGGGGCAAACTTTAAGGTAGATGATTTACAAAAAAAACCAGCTAAAAAATCACCGGCAGCACCATTTACAACTTCAACATTACAACAAGAAGCTTCAAGAAAATTATATTTCCCTGTTGCTAAAACAATGATGATCGCGCAACGATTATATGAGGCTGGTTTAATAACCTATATGAGAACAGATAGTGTAAATTTATCTGAGGATGCAAAAACAAATGCTCAAGAAGAAATAATCTCATCTTTTGGAGAAGCCTATAGCAAGCCAAGAAATTTTAGCAATAAATCTAAAGGTGCACAAGAAGCTCACGAAGCAATTAGACCTACTAATATGAATATTCAGACGGTTTCAGTAGATTATGATCAAGACAGGTTGTATAGTTTAATTTGGAAAAGAACTATTGCATCTCAAATGAGTGATGCCCAATTAGAACGTACAAATGTTAAAGTTACAAACTCTAATAACAATAAAGTTTTTACTGCAAATGGTGAAATGATAAAATTTGATGGGTTTTTAAAAGTGTATTTAGAAGGTACAGATAATGAAGATGAAGAGCAAGAAGGAATGTTGCCTAAAATGAATATTGGAGAAATTTTAACTGCTGAATATATAACTGCAACTGAGCGCTATACAAAAGCACCATACCGTTTTACAGAAGCATCTTTGGTGAAAAGGTTAGAAGAATTAGGTATTGGTCGTCCATCAACATACGCACCAACTATTTCAACTATTCAAAAAAGAGAATACGTAGAAAAGGGAAGTGTTGAAGGAACTGATAGAAGCTATATGCAATTAACATTAAAAAAGGATAAAGTAATAGCTAAAGAACTAACTGAAAAAGTAGGTTCAGATAAAGGTAAATTAATACCTACAGATATAGGGAATATTGTGAATGATTTCTTAGTTGAAAATTTTTCAAATATTTTAGATTTTGGTTTTACTGCAAAAGTAGAATCTGAATTTGATGAAATTGCAGAAGGAAAGGAAGATTGGATTTCTATGATTAAAGAGTTTTACAATAAATTTCATCCAATAGTTGAAGATGTGGCTGCCAATGCTGAACGTGCAAAAGGAGAACGATTGCTAGGTGTTGACCCCGTTAGCGGTAAAAATGTGTATGCACGTTTAGGAAGATTTGGTGCAATGGTTCAAATAGGGGAAGCTACAGATGAAGAAAAACCAAAATTTGC
>JAMOMG010000184.1 GCA_027068695.1 Flavobacteriaceae bacterium | reverse complement strand
AAACAATACGATTTGTCTATGTTTTTGAATGGTATACTTGGTGGTTTGGTAGGTATTACAGCAGGAGCAGATATTATGAGTGTTACAGATGCAATTGTTATTGGAGCCATTGCAGGAGTTTTAATTGTAGTTGGTGTTGCATTTATTGATAAATTAAAATTAGATGATCCTGTAGGTGCAATAGCTGTTCATTTAATCTGTGGAATTTGGGGAACTTTGGCAGTGGGAATCTTTGGTGATTTAGCAGGGTTAGAGCAATTAGGTATACAATTTACAGGAGTTATCTCAATTGGAGCTTTTTGTGTAATTTCTTCATATGCTATAATTAAAACACTAAAAATAACCATTGGTATTAGGGTGTCTAAAATTGAAGAACAAGAAGGGTTAGATATGCATGAACACGGTATGGATGCTTATCCAGATTTTGGTTTGAATCAACACTAACTATACACTATATATAGGCAATTACATTCATAATTTCTGCCTGTTTAGATTCAATTTTTTATTAAAATAAATTAGGTAAAAATTTACTTGATAGGACAAGTACTGTCTAAAAAGAATGCTGCTAACAATTAAATAGAATGCAATGAAGATAATGAAAAAAACAGGATTATTATTTATACCGAAGAAATTAAATTGGATAAGAAATAAAAAAGAAGAAGTTGGAGCTTTGGATCTTAATTTACACGGTATAGGTGAATATTTTTATTTCCGTTCATATCGACATTGATGGTTAATAAAATCCCAAAAAATAAAAGCAATAAAAATATTTAAAAATTAAAAAAAAATCAAGACCATGAAAACAATTTTAAATACAAATTACGTAAAAAAAATATTTTACTTGTCAATACTTTTTCTGGCAGCACCAGTTTTTGCTCAAGAAGAAATTGAAGAAAAAAAAGTTAATATAAGCGGATCAATAGATGCTTATTATCAAACCAATTTAAGTGCTTCTGATAATGTTGCACAATCTTTTGGAACATCATTTGCTGACGAATTAGGTTTTGCATTAGGAATGGCAAATATTATTACTACTTATGAAGGTGAGAAGACAGGTGTAGTTGCTGATATAACTTTTGGGCCACGAGGTGAATCTGCAACTGGAGGATTCAATCTAAATCAGCTATATACTTATTGGAAAGTTTCTAAAGGTACAACTCTTACAATGGGTAGATTTAATACCTATTTAGGATACGAGGTTATTTCTGCTGTGGAAAACTTTAACTATAGTACTTCATATTTATTCTCTAGCGGCCCTTTCTCACATGTTGGAGTAAAAGCGGATTTTTCTTTGTCTGATGATTTTAGTTTGATGCTAGCGTTTATGAATGTTACCGATACTAATAATAACTTAACAGGTGCATATTCGGTTGGAGTTCAATTAGGCTATTCAGATCAATTTTTGAATTTCTATTATGACGATGGTGAGGTTCTTGGTTTTGAAGTAGATTATACAGGTGGTTTTGATGTATTGGACTCTTTCTTCTTAGGAATAAATGCTGCATATGCAGATAATGATGGTAATGGATTTTATGGAGGTGTCCTATATCCGCAATTGGCTGTTTCTGAGGAATTCAAAATTGGACTAAGAGGAGAATATTTTTCAGTTATGTCAGATATGATAAATGATGATTCAAGTGTAACTGCTTTAACCCTTACGGGAAGCTATACAGTAGAAAACTTAACGATTAAGCCTGAAATAAGATTAGACACATGGAGTGATGAAATGCCTTATGTTAATGCTGACGGGCTTACTTCTGATAAATTATCATCTTTCTTAATTGCAGCTATATACTCTTTCTAAAATCGATTTATTTAATACCAAATAAAAAGTAGATACATTTCACAAAATATTTTCTATGCATAATTCTATACATAAGTAGTTGGTTAACACTAAAAAATTAATTTTTTAGCAATACTTAAGATAATTAATATTTGGTTTATTTAAGTCCTGTTTAGTAATTCTAGACAGGGCTTTTTATTTTTTGTAAGCTTTTACACCAACAGGTATATCAATAGGTAAATTATTTTCAGGAGGTGGAATTGGGCATGAATATGTATCATTATATGCGCAGTATGGATTATAGGCTTTATTAAAATCTATCACAATAGTTTTACTTTCTTTTGGAGGGAATTTCAAATCTATATATCTACCACCACCATAGGTACTGCTGCCATTTGTTGTGTCGTTAAAGGGCAAAAATAGATAATCTTCAAATTCAGGATTCACTATTAAATCTTGACTTTGATAAATGTTTAATTTGAATTTTTCTCCATTCAAGGTAAAATGAGCAACACCATATTTTCTATATAAAGGCAAACGATCTGTATTCGTTTGCATTTCAAATACTGGAGTATTTGGGGTTAACTCAAATTCAGCTTCTACCTTGTAATTTTTATCAGTTTTAAAAAAATCTAAGGTTTTAAAAGTTTTTAAATCTTCTTCTGTCAAAGGAGATTTTTCTGCATCAGCGAATTCTGTGTTTAGTTTGTATTGAAAAAGCTTAATTTCATCTTCATAAGAAATTTTCTTAGGTGAGCAATTTATAAATAAAAAAACAACGGATAAAACAAAAAATATTTTTTTCATGGAGATATACTTTTGCAATCAAAAGTACGAAATATTACTAGTTTAAGAAAACCTTTATGGGTTGAATAAATTTTGTAGTTTTGATAGATGTTAAGATAATTTTATGAGCAACTGTACTAACAAAAGAGATTTGAATAAGTGGTTTTTAAAAAATCACAAGGTAAATGTGTAATAATTATTCAAGAATAAATAATATCAATTCATTTTAGCCTGACTTTTAAGTTGGGTTTTTTACTTTTATAGTATGGTAAAAAAAACATTTAACAATTATCAAAATTCATTTAAAGGATTGTCAAAAGAAGTTTGGTGGTTGGCATTAATTACATTTATAAATAGAGCAGGTACAATGGTGTTACCTTTTTTATCATTGTATTTAACAGAAAACTTAAAATTATCATTATCTCAGGTGGGTTGGATTATGTCAAGTTTTGGTTTGGGGTCATTGTTAGGTTCTTATTTAGGAGGGAAACTAACAGATAAAATAGGCTTTTACAGGGTTATGTTTTGGAGTTTGTTAACTACGGGTTTTTTGTTTATTAGTCTACAATTTATAACTACTTTTATTGGTTTTGTAATAGGTATGTTTATTACAATGGCTATTGCTGATACGTTTAGACCAGCAATGTTTGTTTCATTAAAAGCGTATAGTAAACCTGAAAATCAAACACGATCTTTAACTTTAATACGTTTAGCAATAAATTTAGGTTTTTCATTTGGGCCTTTCTTGGGCGGTATGATAATTGCAACATTAGATTATTCAGGCCTTTTTTGGGTAGATGGAATTACCTGTATTGTGGCAATATTATTAATGAGAATAGTTTTGAAACAAAAAAAATTTCACCTTAAAACAATCAATCAAAATTCTGAAAATGAAATTCAAATAACATCAGTTTATAAAGATAAACCCTACTGGGTTTTTTTAGTCGTTGTTTTTTTAATGGGCTTTATATTTTTACAACTTTTTACAACAATGCCATTGTATTATAAAAATGTTCATCATTTAACCGAAGTTGAAATAGGCTTAATAATGGCAATTAACGGATTTTTAATTTTTTTATTTGAAATGCCTTTAATTCATTATATCGAAAAAAAATTATTAAATAAATTAAAAATTATAACTTGGAGTTTGGTGTTATTTGCTTTGAGTTTTTTGGTCTTAGATGTTTCTACTTGGTCAGGAGTTTTGATAGTGAGCATGTTGCTAATAACATTGGGAGAAATGTTGGCATTTCCGTTTACAAATAATTTTGCAATGAACAGGGCACCTGAAGGAAAAGAGGGGCGTTATTTAGCACTGTATACTATGGCATTTTCTATGGCACATATTTTTAGTGCCAAAACAGGTATGGAGATAATTGCAAGATTTGGCTTTGATATAAATTGGTATTTAATGGGAAGCTTGGGTTTAATTGCTGCACTATTAATGTTGTGGTTAAAACGAATGTTGACTACTTCAGAAGGGATTATTAAAATAACTTAATAATTGGTATAATTTTTAATAACGTCTTTTACCTTTTTACTATCTTCAGCGGCGTTAACATCAGCATTTTTATAAATAATTTTTTTGTTTTTATCTAAAACAAAAGTCCATCGAGAAGCTGTAATACCTCTTTTAAGTAAAAAATTTTCACCATTGAATTCTCTTGTAATTGACCCTCCGGCTTTAGTTGGTACACCAAATATTTTCGCAATCCTTCCCTTTGCATCAGATAATAAGGGAAAATTTAATTGGTATGATTCTTTGAAGTGTTTTAAATTGTCTATTTCATCACCACTAACACCAATTACAGTAACACCCATTTTATCAAAAGAGGCCTTGTCATCTCTATAAGCACAAGCTTGTTTGGTGCAGCCTCCGGTCATAGCAGCTGGGTAAAAATAAACCACTAAAAAGCTGGTTTTTGCATTATTGGTTGAGTTCCAAGTTTCTCCACTATCACTCAAGCCAGAAAATTCAGGAACAGTGTCTCCCAAGTTTAGTTCAACTTTGTCTTGTGCAAAACCTGAGATTGATATTGCTAATACGGCTATTAAATTTAATAAGTTTTTCATTTTTTTAGGTTTATAGTTATTCTGCCACACTATCAATTAGTATATTTAAAATATCAATGGCGGCTTTTGATATTTTGGTTCCTGGACCATAAATACCTACAACGCCAACATCAAATAAAAATTGATAATCTTGAGCAGGTATTACACCTCCTGCAATTACTAAAATATCTTCACGTCCGTAATTTTTTAATTCTGCTATCACTTGAGGAATTAATGTTTTATGACCTGCAGCTAATGATGATATACCAAGTACATGAACGTCATTTTCAATAGCTTGTTTTACAGCTTCTTTAGGTGTTTGAAATAAAGGGCCAATATCAACATCAAAACCCAAATCAGCATAGCCAGTTGAAACTACTTTTGCACCGCGGTCATGGCCATCTTGTCCTAATTTAGAAATCATAATTCTAGGGCGTCTTCCTTCTAGTTCAGCAAATTTATTTGCTAATTGTTTGGCTTCTTTAAATGCAGAATCATTTTTAATTTCTTTACTGTACACTCCAGAAATAGATTTAATAGTTGCTTTATATCTTCCAAATACTTTTTCTAGAGCATCTGAAATCTCACCCAATGTAGCTCTTTTTTGAGCAGCTTCAATAGCCAAATTTAATAAATTTCCTTTACCTGATTTTGCACAAGTTGTTAAATTTTGCAAAGCTTCATTTACTGCTGTTTTATTCCTACTTGCTTTTAATTCATTCAACCGTATAATTTGAGAATTTCTTACAGCATCATTATCAACTTCTAAAATTTGCAAAGGATCTTCTTGAAGTAATTTAAATTTATTAACACCAACAATAATATCTTGATTACTATCAATTCTTGCTTGTTTTTTAGCAGAGGCCTCTTCAATTCTCATTTTTGGAATGCCAAGTTCAATAGCTTTTGTCATACCACCTAGTTCTTCAACTTCTTGTAATAATTTCCAAGCTGAATTCACCATTTCTTCTGTTCGTTTTTCAACAAAAGTAGCACCAGCCCACGGATCAACGGTTTTTGTAATATTGGTTTCTTCTTGAATGTAAATTTGTGTATTCCTTGCAATTCTTGCTGAAAAATCAGTAGGTAAAGCAATGGCTTCATCTAGTGCATTTGTGTGTAAACTTTGTGTACCTCCTAAGGCTGCAGCCATTGCTTCTATAGTTGTTCTGGCCACATTGTTAAAAGGATCTTGCTCTGTTAAGCTCCAACCACTGGTTTGGCAATGTGTTCTTAAAGCCAAAGATTTAGGGTTTTTAGGATTGAATTGTTTTACAATTTTTGCCCAAAGCATCCGTGCTGCTCGTAATTTGGCAATTTCACTAAAATGATCCATCCCAATTGCCCAAAAAAACGAAAGGCGTGGAGCAAAAGAATCTATTTCCATACCACTTGCAATACCTGTTTTTAGATATTCTAAACCGTCAGCTAAAGTGTAGGCTAATTCAATTTCAGGTGTTGCTCCAGCTTCTTGCATATGGTAACCAGAAATAGAGATAGAATTAAATTTAGGCATATTTTTACTGGTATATTTAAATATATCAGCAATAATTTTCATAGAAGGAGTAGGAGGGTAAATGTAAGTATTACGCACCATAAATTCTTTCAAAATATCATTTTGAATGGTGCCAGCCAATAATTTTTCTTCTACACCTTGTTCTTTTGCTGCAACAATATAAAATGCTAAAATTGGTAATACAGCACCATTCATTGTCATAGAAACAGACATTTTATCTAACGGGATTTTGTTAAAAAGTACTTTCATATCTTCAACAGAATCTATAGCAACACCAGCTTTACCTACATCTCCTTGAACGCGCTCGTGATCAGAATCGTAGCCGCGATGTGTGGCTAAATCGAAGGCGACAGATAGCCCTTTTTGTCCAGCTTCTAAATTTCGTCTATAAAAAGCATTACTTTCTTCAGCAGTTGAAAAACCAGCATATTGGCGAATAGTCCAAGGACGACGAACATACATTGTTGAATACGGCCCTCTTAAATTTGGGGCAATACCAGCAATGTAATTTTCGTGGTCAAAATAAATATCTTTTTCATTTTGACTTTTTATAGTTAGCTGTGAAAAATCTTTACGTTTCATTCTTCAATCTTTTTTGTTCAATTTTTTCAGATAAACGCCTTGGAATTATTGGAATTATAAGTGTTTTTTTTGGGTTGTGTTTAAGAAAAGGATTTATTTGTAGGCTGTGTTTCATTTTATCCTGTTCGTTCATATATTTATTTGTTCCCACTAAAATTAATTTACCTAAATCAAATTGAGTTTGTTCTTTTTGAGCATTTTCTTTTATTTTTCGTTGGATGGTTCCTTCTTTTAATTGTTGTAAAAAGCCTCCGCTTTTTTCAATATCTTTAAAAATAACCAATGCTTTTTCAGCTATTTGTTTAGTGATAGTTTCAATATAATATGAATCAGTTGCAATATATTGAGCATTTTTAAAATAACTTTCTTCCTTTAAAATTAATAATTGATTTCTTGCAATTCGATTTCCAAACTCATTTGAAGTGTGAAACAATACATCGTATGAGCTATTAGAAATTGTATTTGCTCCACCTAAAATGGCACTCATGCTTTCAGTTGTTGTACGTAGCATGTTTACATTATAATCATATATTGTTTTGTTTCGCAAACTTGGTTCAGCAAAAACTTCAGCAATTACAGTTGTGTTGTATTCTTGTAAAATTAAATTATATAAATATCGAAATGCTCTAATTTTAGCAATTTCGAAAAAATAATTTGTTCCTATTGAAAAGTTAAATTGAATTTTAGAAGCAACTTTTCCGTCAAACCTATTCAAATACTCATTCGCATGGGCTAAAGCATAAGCAATTTGTTGGGTAGTATTTGCACCAGCATTTTGGTATAGATTGGCATTTACACCAAGTATATGTTTCTTAGAATTTTCTTGGATTAAATTTTCTACAATTTTAAAATCATCTTTTAACGAAATGTGCCAATTGCCATTTCTTGCTATGTTACCAATTATATCTATGTTATAAAAAACGATTTCATCTTTGAGTAATTTCGTAATATTATCTAAAAAATCCTTTGATAAAAACTCAAATTGAAAATGAAATTCTATACCCTTATTTAATAATTTTTTAAATAATGCATTCGTATTAAAAGGTTTTTTAACAATAAATTTTAAGGCATTAGCTCCTCTGTTTATTGCATCAAATGCTAATGCATTTGTCTCATCCTCAGTTGAGATAAGTATTTTTTGGCAAACTTTAAAATCATTTTTAGGAGTAGGTATATTTAATTTTTCAAAATTATCAGAGTGGTAGAAAGGTTTTATGGTTATACCTTCATTGGTTTTTGTTAAAAGGGTACTATTATAATCAGCACCTTTTAAATCTACTTGAATTTTTTGTTTCCAAGCTTTGGCTGAACTAGGTTCAAAATCTTTAGTTATAAAGGTACTCATGAGTATAATTTATTTAAATAAATTCAAGAGGGTTTAGTTAATTTTTAACTAATGTATCGTATTCTATAAGGTATATTTCTTCGTTATCTTTTTTCATGTGATATTCTTCTCTAGCAAATTTTTCCAATTCTTCATTGTTTTTAAGCTTGTTTATAAGCTCTTTATCCTGTTTGATTTGTGTTTTGTAATATTTTTTTTCGCTTTTAAGCTTGTTTATTTCTTTGTTAAACTCTCTGTGATTAAGCATTGAGTTTTCATCAAAAAAACCCATCCAAATAATAAATATTGAAAGAATTATTACATATTTATTTGTAATAACTTTTACAATTGGTTTATTTTTGAATTGCTTAAAAGTCATAAATTAAAGCTTGTTACTTATTACAGTTCTAACGATATCTACCGCAACGGTATTGTATCTGTCGTTCGGAATAATAATGTCGGCATAATTTTTAGTTGGCTCTATAAATTGCTGATGCATAGGTTTTAAAGTGTTTTGATAACGGCTTAAAACTTCATTTATATCACGCCCTCTTTCCTCAATATCTCTTCTTGTACGTCTAATTAAACGTTCATCAGCATCAGCATGTACAAATATTTTTATATCGAATAAATCACGTAAACGTTTGCTGTTAAATATTAAAATACCCTCAACAATAATTACTTTTTTAGGATGTGTGATATGGGTATCTTCAGTACGATTATGTGTTACAAAAGAATACACAGGTTGCTCAATAATTTCACCTTTTTTTAATTGAGTTAAGTGTTTAACAAGTAAATCAAAATCAATAGCATTTGGGTGATCAAAATTAATTTTAGTACGTTCTTCGTATGATAAATTTGTTGTGGCGTTATAGTATGAGTCTTGAGAAATAACACAAACTTCATCATTAGGTAATTCATTTAAAATTTGATTTACAACAGTAGTTTTTCCACTTCCTGTTCCTCCGGCAATTCCAATAATTAGCATAAAAATTATTTATTAACGTTTTTTACAAATTTAAAGAATATATAATTGTAGAAAACAATTTTTATTGTTTTTTGTGAGTATTTTGAATTATTTTAGTTTGGAGGGAAAATATGAATTTAATTTTATAATTTTTTACAAATTATAAAGGAATGCTTCAAAATAAAAAACCCTCTTCAAATGAAGAGGGTTTTAGAGCCGATGGAGGGACTCGAACCCACGACCTGCTGATTACAAATCAGCTGCTCTAGCCAGCTGAGCTACATCGGCTTTTAATTATTGA
>JAMOMG010000183.1 GCA_027068695.1 Flavobacteriaceae bacterium | reverse complement strand
TCCTTCTTTGAATCTTTAAGTTTATTGTATTTATCTTCAAAAATATTTAATTAAATACGGTATTAAATAGTAAAATAGACCAATACTTTAATTCTATCTATATATTATAAATTTTCATCTACAAAACCCATAATCATTTGATTATATGCTATTTAACACTATTTTAACAATTACATCGACAAAATTAAAGTATTGGTCTATTTTATAATTCATAAATAATTAGTTTAAAATACATTTACCACAAAAAAAAATGAAATATAGTTTTATACTACTTTTATTAGGTTTTGTGATGATAACTTCTTGTAGTGAAGATTTAAAAACCTACCCTGTCGGTGAAGATTTTATTGATAACAATGTTATAATTACCGTTATTGATACTTTTTCATTAAAATGTGGCACATTTATGTTAGATTCTGTTGTGACTTCCAATACAGGACGAATTTTGTTAGGAAGTGTAATTGATAGTAATTTAGGACAAACAACATCTCAAAGTTATCTTAAATTAAAAAATACTCTTTTTGATATTGACACCAACGCTAAATATGACTCAATAGGGTTTGTTCTTAATTATGACACTTACTATTATGGAGATACTACTATTGCACAAACATATAAAGTTCACCGTGTTCGTAAAATAATTGAACCTGACGAAGGCTTAAGCTTATACAACACTTCTAATTTCCCCTATGATAATGAGGTTTTAGGAGAACTTACCTTTACTCCTAAACCTAATAAAACAAGTGACTCTTTATATATACCATTAAATTTTAATTTAGGAAAAGAAATTTTTGACAAACTAAAAGATAATGAAATTAATAACTTTGATGATTTTGAACAATATTTTAATGGTATTACTATAATTCCAAATACTACTACAAATAGCAATATCTTAGGGTTCCAATATAAAAGCTACACAAGTAGTAATAATTCTAGTATGCGAATTTACTACACGATATCCGATGATGATAATGAAGATAATGACTCTTTCATTGACTTTAATGTTGTGAATGAAGATCAATTTAATCACATTGAAAGTAACCGCTTAAACACCCAACTAGAAAATTTTGAAACATCTGAAACAATAATTAGCAGTTCTTATACCAATAACTTAATTTATACCCAAGGAGGAACAGGTATATCTGCCAGAGTTGAAATACCATATCTTAAAAACTTAAATAAAATATCTGAAAATGGAACTGTTTTGGATGGAAAGTTGTTATTCTACCCTTTAAAAGGTAGTTATGATAATAACCCACTAGAAGAATCATTAACTGTTTATGTTGTGGATCATAAAAATAGGATTATAAAAGAACTGGGAGAGGCTGTATTAACAAACAACAAATATGATGAATTTGATGAAAACACTTACTACACAGTTGATTTAACATTATACATAGAAGAAATTTTAAGTGCTACTTACACATTAAATTATGCATTAATGTTTCAATTTTCTGACTATAAAAAAACTGTAGATAAAATTCTTATTGAAGATGACAATGCAGAAGAATTTAAAATGAAGTTACAAGTAAGTTATTTAACCTATTAATTATGATATTTAAAAAAAATATTCTTAGTGTTTTCCTCTTAATTCATACAATTTTGTGGGCACAAAATGATACTAGTTCACCTTATTCACTATACGGATTAGGTATAGAAAATAAAACTTCTTTTGGAGGTTTTACTGCTATGGGAAATACTGGAGTTGCACAAATAACTCCTTTTCAAATTAATAATTTTAATCCTGCAAACCTATCTAACATCCCTCTTAATTCATTTTTATATGAAATAGGTCTAAATGGAACATATTCTTCAATTAAAACTAATGATATTAGCCAAAATACTACCGATTTCAATTTTTCTCATTTAGCTATTGCCTTTCCTATAACTAAAACTTGGGGAATGAGTTTGGGATTAATTC
>JAMOMG010000182.1 GCA_027068695.1 Flavobacteriaceae bacterium | reverse complement strand
GATTATTGTCAGCTCTAGATTTTATGAGAATTGATAAGGCAAAAGACCCTGATGAATTTTATATTCAACAAAATTTACAACGTGTAATTAATGATTCATTACCTGTAGATATTTATATAACACAAGGATTTATTTGTTTAGATGGTTATGGTAAAATTGCCAATTTACAGCGAGGAGGAAGTGATTATACAGCTACAATAATTGGTGCTGCAATTGGAGCAGATGAAGTTCAAATTTGGACAGATATTGATGGGATGCACAACAATGACCCAAGGTTTGTAGAAGATACACACGCAATTTCAAACTTATCGTTTGATGAGGCTGCAGAGTTAGCTTATTTTGGGGCTAAAATATTGCATCCGCAAACGGTAATGCCAGTACGGAAAGCAAATATTCCAGTTCGTTTAAAAAATACAATGAACCCAGAATCATACGGAACATTAATTTCTAAACATTTTAAAGGTGAGGGTATTAAAGCTATTGCAGCAAAAGATAACATAACAGCTATTAAAATTAAATCAGCACGTATGTTGTTAGCTCATGGGTTTTTAAAAAAAGTATTTGAAATTTTTGAGAAATACGAAACGTCAATAGATATGATTACAACATCAGAAATAGCAGTTTCTTTAACTATTGATGATGAAAAAAACTTAAATTTAATTGTTGAAGAATTGGAAAAATTTTCAATAGTTGAGGTTGATAATAATCAGAGTATTATTTGTTTGGTTGGACATTTGGTGGTGAGGCATCACGAAACACATAGGTTATTTAGGTTATTACAAGATATCTCTATTCGAATGATTTCTTATGGAGGGAGTAATAATAATATTTCACTTTTGGTAGGTACAAATGATAAAATACAAGCTTTGAAACTCTTAAATACATATATTTTCGATTACGAAATTGCTTAAATTTCTATGAATTAAATTATTTGGTTAATAAAAAACTCGAAGTTTTGCACTTCGAGTTTTTGTTTGTAATTTAAGAATTCATCAAATCTTCAATTTCTTCAACTTCAATAGGAATATCTCGCATTAAATTAAAGGGTTCTCCGGTTTTTTGAACCACAACATCATCTTCTATTCTAATTCCCATATTTTCTTCAGGAATATAAATACCAGGCTCAACAGTAAATACCATATTTGCTTTCATAGGTGTTTTTAAAGCTCCATAATCATGAGTGTCAAGCCCCATATGATGAGAAGTTCCATGCATAAAGTATTTTTTATAAGCAGGCCAATTAGGATCCTCATTTTGAATATCAGCTTTGTCAATTAATCCCAAGCCCAATAATTCAGAAGACATTAATTTCCCTACTTCTTTTTGGTATTCAGCCCATAAAACCCCGGGAGCAAGCATTTTAGTCGCTGCTTTTTTAACTCTTAAAACAGCATTGTAGACAGCTTTTTGTCTATCAGAAAAACGGCCATTTACAGGTATTGTACGAGTCATATCACTTGAATAATTTGCGTATTTTGCTCCAACATCAAGTAGTAACATATCTCCATCCTTACACTCTTTATTATTTTCAATATAATGCAAAACACAAGCGCTGTAACCTGAAGCAATGATTGGAGTGTATGCAAAACCGTCAGAACGATTTTTTAGAAACTCATGCATAAATTCAGCTTCAATTTCGTATTCCATAGTTCCTGGCTTTACAAACGGTAAAATTCTTCTAAATCCTTTATTTGTAATATCGCAAGCATGCTGTATTATTTTAATTTCCTCGGGTTCTTTAACCCCTCTAAGTTGTTGTAATATTTGATTGCTTTTCTCCCATTTATGTGCAGGATATTTTGCTTTACACATTTTAATAAATCGATCTTCACGTGATTCTAACTCTTCAGCTTGACGATAATGCTCATTTGTATTAAAATATATTGTATCAGCTTCAGTCATTAAATCATAAAAAACTTTA
>JAMOMG010000181.1 GCA_027068695.1 Flavobacteriaceae bacterium | reverse complement strand
GATGATGTAATGCCTTTAGGTGATTTAAAAGCTAAGTTTGAAGCTTTTGGTTGGATAGTGTTAGAAGTTAAAAAAGGAAATGATGTTGAAAGCATCAAAAAAGGATTAGAAGAAGCTAAATCGCTCACTGGTAATGGAAAACCAGTTTGTGTGTTATTGTATACTGAAATGGGAAATGGAATAGACTTTATGATGCACACCCACGCTTGGCATGGGAAACCACCTAGTGATGCTCAGTTAGAAAATGCATTAAGTCAAAACCCTGAAACATTGGGAGACTATTAAAAATATAAATCCTGCTCTTGGCAGGATTTTTTTATGATTTAATTATGAATTTTGATTCTAAAAAGTATAAGATTACTTTTATATTTGTGTTTGTTCAAAAAAATATTAAATGAAAATAGGTATTGTTTGTTATCCAACATTTGGAGGTAGTGGAGTTGTAGCAACAGAATTGGGTATGGCTTTGGCAGAAAGAGGGCACCATGTACATTTTATAACCTATAAACAGCCGGTACGACTTGATTTTATTTCAAAAGATATTCATTTTCATGAAGTCTTTGTTGAAGAATATTCTTTATTTCATTTTCAACCTTATGAATTAGCCTTGTCAAGTAAAATAGTTGAGGTTGTAAAAGAGTATGATTTAGAAATTTTACATGTACACTATGCCATTCCACATGCGTATGCTGCTTATATGGCTAAGCAAATGTTAAAGCAAAAAGGGATTGATGTTAAAGTTGTAACAACGTTACATGGTACTGATATTACCCTTGTTGGAAGTCACCCAAACTATAAATCAGCTGTAGAATTTAGCATTAATAATTCAGATGTAGTTACCACAGTATCAAATAGTTTACGTAAAGATACGTTGCGTTTGTTCAATATTACAAAAGAAATAAAAGTAGTATATAATTTTATAGATTTTAAGAAATATCCAGAAATTGGAGATGAAGAATGTTTAAGGCATACCATTGCAAATGAGAATGAACGAATTATAACGCATATTAGTAATTTACGTCCCGTGAAAAGAGCTTCTGATGTGATTGATGTGTTTTATAAGATTCAGAAAGAAATTCCTTCAAAATTATTATTAGTTGGTGAGGGTCCAGATAGAGAAAGTATTGAGTGTCAGGCTAAAGAACTGGGAATATTAGAAAAAGTTCTATTTATGGGTAATAGTAATGAAGTAAATAAATTACTTTGTTATTCTGATTTGTTTTTATTACCCTCAGAAACAGAAAGTTTTGGTTTAGCTGCTTTAGAAGCTATGGCTGCTAGAACACCTGTTATTTCAACAAATTCAGGAGGGTTGCCAGAAGTAAACGTTCATGGAGTAACTGGGTTTTTGAGTAATGTTGGTGATACAGATGATATGGCCAAAAATGGAATTTATATTTTAAAAGATTTTGATAAACTTCAACAGTTTAAGCAAAATGCATTAGATCAGGCAAAAAAGTTTAGTTTAGAAAATGTTTTGCCAGATTATAAAGAGATTTATAGAGAAGTAATTTCAAATTGTTGCTAAGAATTGTAATAATCTAACGCTTTAACAATTAACTCTTTTTCAACCTTACAGTCTAACTTAAATTTTTCAAATTCAGTTAGTAACACAAAATTTACTTGTCCATTAACATTTTTTTTATCGTGAATTAACAGTTCTATAATTGCATCATAGTCAGAAGGATTTATGGTAACCTTATTATAAATTAAAAGGATTGTTTTTTTAATATTATTCAACTCTTCAGAAGGAAAATTTAATAAAACGTTGGAAATATAAGTTTCAGTAATCATTCCTATGGCAATTGCCTCGCCATGGGTTAAGTTTTCTTTGTCTTTAGCTTCTAAAAAGTACGATTCAATTGCATGTCCCAAAGTATGCCCAAAATTTAAAACTTTACGTAGTCCAGCTTCTTTAGGATCT
>JAMOMG010000180.1 GCA_027068695.1 Flavobacteriaceae bacterium | reverse complement strand
TTTTAAATAACACTTGCTTTTAAATATTCACGATTCATACGTGCAATATTTTCTAATGAAATACTTTTAGGACATTCCACCTCACAAGCACCTGTATTTGTACAATTTCCAAAACCTTCTAAATCCATTTGAGCCACCATATTTTTAACTCTGTCAGCTGCTTCAACTTTACCCTGTGGCAATAATGCAAATTGTGAAACTTTAGCTGAAACAAACAACATAGCACTCGAATTTTTACAACTTGCAACGCAAGCTCCACAGCCAATACAAGCCGCAGCATCCATCGATAAATCTGCATTGTGCTTAGAAATAGGAATTGCATTCGCATCTTGTGTATTCCCTGATGTATTTACAGAAATAAAACCACCCGCTTGTTGAATACGTTCAAAAGCCATACGATCAACAACTAAATCTTTAATAACAGGAAATGCTTTTGCTCTCCATGGTTCTATATAAATTGTATCTCCATTTTTAAACATTCTCATATGTAACTGACAAGTAGTTATTCCTCTATCTGGTCCATGAGCTTCCCCATTAATATACAATGAACACATTCCACATATTCCCTCTCTACAGTCATGGTCAAAAGCAATAGGTTCTTCATTTTTTGCAACTAAACTTTCATTTAACACATCCATCATTTCTAAAAATGACATGTGCTCTGAAATATCTGTTACTTTATATTCGACCATTTGACCTTTTTCTTGAGGTCCTTTTTGTCTCCAAATTTTTAACGTTAAATCCATAATGTCTTTTTATTTATATGAACGAGTTTTTAACTCAATATCTTTAAATTCTAATTGTTCTTTATGTAAGATAGCTTCACTTGGTTTTCCTGTGTATTCCCAAGCGGCAACATATGCATAGTTTTTATCGTCACGTTTGGCTTCCCCATCTTCTGTAACGTGTTCTTCTCGAAAGTGACCTCCACAAGATTCTTCACGTTCTAAGGCATCTTTAGCAAATAATTCTCCTAATTCTAGAAAATCAGCTACTCTTCCAGCTTTTTCAAGTTCCTGATTAAATTCATTTAAACTACCCGGAACTTTTACATTCTTCCAAAAGTCTTCACGAATTTCTTGAATTTCTTGAATTGCTTCTTTTAAATGCTTTTCATTACGAGCCATTCCTACTTTATTCCACATAACTAATCCTAGTTTTTTATGGAAATAATCTACAGAATGTGTGCCTTTATTATTGATAAAAAACTCTAAACGGTCTTTCACTTCTTTCTCCACTTCATCGAATTCAGGACTGTCTGTTGAAATTTTTCCAGTTCGAATTTCATCTGCTAAATAATCACCTATTGTATAAGGCAATACAAAATAGCCATCAGCCAATCCTTGCATTAAAGCTGAAGCTCCTAATCTATTTGCTCCATGGTCTGAGAAATTTGCTTCACCAATACAATACAATCCGGGAACTGTAGTCATTAAATTATAATCAACCCAAACACCACCCATTGTGTAGTGTGTTGCAGGATAAATCATCATAGGTGTTTTGTATGGATTTTCATCAATAATTTTCTCATACATTTGGAATAGGTTTCCATATTTAGCTTCTATAATTCCTTCACCCAATTCAATTATTTTTTCTTCCGAAGGATTTGATATTCCGTGAATTTTAGCTTGCTCTCTTCCATAACGATGAATAGCAGTTGCAAAATCTAAATACACAGCTTCACCTGTTGCATTTACCCCAAAACCAGCATCACAACGCTCTTTTGCTGCTCTGGAAGCAACATCACGAGGAACCAAATTACCAAATGCAGGATATCTTCTTTCCAAATAATAATCTCTATCTTCTTCTGCAATTTCAGTAGGTTTTAATTTTCCTTGCTGAATTGCTTTTGCATCTTCAATTTTTGCAGGAACCCATATCCTACCATCATTACGTAATGATTCAGACATTAAGGTTAATTTAGATTGATAGTCTCCTGAACGAGGAATACAAGTTGGATGAATTTGCGTAAAACAAGGATTTGCAAAATAAGCTCCTTTTTTATGAATTTTCCAAGCAGCAGTTGCATTAGAACCCATAGCATTTGTTGATAAGAAATATACATTTCCGTAGCCACCAGTTGCAATTACTACAGCATGAGCTGCATGGCGTTCAATTTTACCTGATATTAAATCCCGCGCAATAATACCTCTTGCTTTTCCATCAATTTTTACAATGTCTAACATTTCGTGGCGGTTAAACATTTCTATTTTTCCTCGTGCAATTTGTCTATTCATTGCTGCATAAGCTCCTAACAATAATTGTTGACCTGTTTGCCCTTTTGCGTAAAACGTACGTGAAACTAACACCCCTCCAAAAGAGCGGTTATCTAATAGCCCGCCATAATCACGGGCAAAAGGTACACCTTGGGCTACACATTGGTCAATAATATTTCCTGAAACCTCCGCCAAACGATAAACATTTGCTTCTCGAGAGCGATAGTCTCCTCCTTTTACAGTATCATAAAATAAACGATAGTTAGAATCTCCATCACCCATATAATTTTTTGAGGCATTAATTCCTCCTTGGGCAGCTATTGAATGTGCTCTACGTGGAGAGTCTTGATAAGCAAATGCCTTAACATTGTATCCTAATTCTGCCAATGTTGCTGCAGCCGATCCTCCAGCTAAACCTGTTCCAATTACAATAATATCAATATTACGTTTATTAGCAGGATTTACTAAATTAATTTTATCTTTATATAATGTCCATTTATCTTTAATTGGACCTTCTGGTACTCTTGAATTTAAAGTCGTCATATTTTTTTATAAGATTAATGGTTTAATTGACTAAAATAGTTATAAAGTGCTACAGTAATAAATCCTAAAGGAATAACAATAGCGTAAATTTTACCTAAAGTTTTTACACATTTTGTGTATCTATTATTAAAGCCTATAGATTGAAATGCAGATTGAAATCCATGTAATAAATGCAATGCTAATAACACAAATGCAATTACATAAGCTCCTACCCTCCAAGGTTCTGAAAATTTATGCTGTAATTCAACAAAATATCTTGTAGGATTTTCTGGTAAAACTTCTATGTATTTGTGATTAATCTCTGGAATCCAAAAATCAACAAAATGCAATACCAGAAATGCTAAAATAGCCGAACCACTATATATCATATTTCTTGACATCCAAGTTGCGTTGGCTGCTCCATTATTCTTAAAATATTTTACATTTCTTGCCTCTCTATTTTTTAACTCTAAAATAAAACCCATTACAAAGTGAAATACAACTCCAAAAATTAATATAGGTTGCATTACGTACTGTATTAATGAATTTGTTCCCATAAAGTGTGATGCTTTATTAAAAGCATCTTCACTAAATAAAGATGTTAAATTAACTGATAAGTGAATAAGTAAGAAAATAATAAGGAAAAGTGCTGACAAAGCCATGGCTACTTTCCTTGCTATCGATGAAGATAAAATTCCGCTCATATTTTTTAAATTTAAAGAGCCCAAATATAACACTTTGAACTGAGGTTTTTAAAAAAC
>JAMOMG010000179.1 GCA_027068695.1 Flavobacteriaceae bacterium | reverse complement strand
TCACTTAGTTCATGGTATTGAAAGTGCACATCGTTCTTTGGGAATATATCCTAAAAAAATAATGAAAATTATTAAGTATATAGCGCTATGCTTTAGTTTAGTTATGGCAATATTATATGCTATTATCCCAATCATTCTTTACTTTAAATAAAATAGAATTATGGCTCTTAATGCAAAAATTCCTGTAGGTCCTTTAAAAGATAAATGGCAAAATTACCTTGCTAAAACACATATTGTAAATCCTGCAAATCGAAAAAAATTAGATATAATTGTAGTTGGTGGAGGTTTGTCTGGTGGTGGAGCCGCCGCTTCATTAGCAGAATTAGGGTACAACGTAAAAGTATTCTTTTTTCAAGATTCAGCTAGGCGCTCACATTCTGTTGCAGCTCAAGGTGGTGTTAACGCTGCAAAAAATTATAAAAATGACGGAGACAATGTTTATAGAATGTTTTACGACACCATTAAAGGAGGTGATTTTAGGTCACGTGAAGCCAATGTTTATAGAATGGCTGAAGTTTCTGTCGATTTAATTGACCATATGGTTGCTCAGGGTGTTCCATTTGGGCGTGAGTATAGTGGTTACTTAAGCAATCGTTCTTTTGGAGGCGTATTAGTTTCTCGTACTTTTTATGCTCGTGGTCAAACTGGTCAACAATTATTAATGGCCACTTATCAAGCTATGATGAAGCAAGTTAAAATTGGAAATCTAAAACAATACAAACGCCATGAAATTTTAGATCTTGTTGTGGTAGATGGAAAAGCCAGAGGTATTATTGCTCGTAATTTAGACACTGGTGAAATTGAACGTCATGCTGCTCATGCAGTGGTTTTTGGAACAGGTGGTTTTGGTAAAATATTTTATTTATCCACTTTAGCAATGAATTCAAATGGGTCCGCAAACTGGCGTGCTCATAAAAAGGGAGCTTATTTTGCAAACCCTTCTTGGACACAAATTCATCCTACAGCACTTCCTCAATCTGGAGAACATCAATCTAAATTAACTTTAATGTCAGAATCTCTTCGAAATGATGGTCGTATTTGGGTGCCTAAAAACAAAGATGACAATCGAAAACCTGGAGATATTCCTGAAGAAGACAGAGATTATTACCTAGAAAGAAGATATCCTGCGTTTGGTAATTTGGTTCCTCGTGATGTGGCATCAAGAGCCGCAAAAGAAAGAATGGATGCAGGTCATGGTGTAGGCCCTTTAAAAAATGCTGTTTATCTAGATTTTAAAACAGCTATTGAAAAATTAGGGAAAGAAACCATTAAAGAAAGATATGGAAACCTTTTTACAATGTATGAGAAAATTACTGCTATAAACGCTTATAAAGAGCCTATGAAAATATCACCTGCAGCTCATTTCTCTATGGGTGGTTTATGGGTTGATTACGAACTTCAAACCACAATTCCTGGATTATTTGCGGTTGGAGAAGCTAATTTTGCTGATCACGGAGCAAATCGTTTAGGTGCAAATTCTCTTTTACAAGCATCAGTTGACGGTAATTTTATTTTACCTAATACCATCTCAAATTATTTAGCTGATGAAATTAGAACCGGAAAAATTTCAACAGATAGTCCTGAATTTGAAGAAGCTGAAAAAGCAGTAAAAGAACAGGTTAAAAAATTATTATCCATTAAAGGAACTATGCCTGTTGATCAAATTCATAGACGCTTAGGCAAAATTATGTTCAAAGAAGTGGCTATGTCACGAAACGAAAAAGGTTTAATTTGGGCTATTGAAGAAATTAAAAAACTACGTAAAGAATTTTGGGAAAATGCTGCAATACCCGGTAATGAAAATGGTCCAAATTCTGAATTAGAAAAAGCTGGTCGTTTAGCTGATTATCTAGAAATAGCTGAATTAATGGCCGTAGATGCTCTAGAAAGAAAAGAAAGTTGTGGAGCTCATTTCAGAGAAGATTATCAAACTCCTGAAGGTGAAGCCATGCGAGATGATAAAAATTTTATGTTTTCTTCAGCTTGGGAATGGCAAGAAGGAGAAAACTGGAAACTACATAAAGAACCATTAGAATTTACAGAAGTTACACCAACAGTACGCTCATATAAATAAAAAAGATTATGAAACTGACACTTAAAATATGGCGCCAAGAAAATGCCAAAACCAAAGGAAAATTAGTAACCTATAAATTATTAGATTTAAGTTCTGATATGTCTTTTTTAGAAATGTTAGATGTACTCAATGAGCAACTGGCAGTCAAAGGAGAACCTGCTGTAGAATTTGACCATGATTGCCGTGAAGGAATTTGTGGACAATGTTCATTAGTAATTAATGGACAGGCACATGGTCCTGAATCTCATTATACAACTTGTCAAACTCATTTGCGTTCTTTTAAAGATGGCGATACGTTAACTATTGAACCTTTTAGAGCCAATTCTTTTCCTGTAATTAGAGATTTAAAAGTTGATAGAAGCTCTATGGATAAAATCATTCAAGCTGGTGGGTATATTTCATCTTTTACCGGTATGGCTCCTGAAGCAAATGCAATTCCAATTCACCATGATATTGCTGAAAGTGCATTTGACAGTGCTGCTTGTATAGGTTGTGGAGCTTGTATAGCAACATGTAAGAATTCTTCTGCGGCATTATTTGTGTCTGCTAAAGTAGCACATCTGGCTAAATTACCTCAAGGTAAAATAGAACGTAGTGAACGCGTATTATGGATGGTAAATGCTCATGACGAAGAAGGTTTTGGTAGCTGTACAAATACCGGAGCCTGTGCAGTAGTCTGCCCACAAGAAGTTCAATTACTAGATATTGCTAGAATGAATTATGAATACAATAGAGCTAAATGTATTAGCAAATAATATTATTTGAAATTAATTTGATTATAAAAACAGCCATTAATTGATGGCTGTTTTATTTTTGCTTAAGCACTCTATATTTATAATAACTTTAACATTTCTTTGCTCGGCATTTTTTTATATTTAGTGATTAAATAAAAATCAACAAAAACCAACCAAATGAAAAATTTAACTTTACTCATTCTTTTTGTTTCATTTACTACTTTTTCTCAACAATTTGATATCGCTAAATTCAAAGATATTAAAACCAGATCTATCGGTCCTGCTGGTATGAGCGGTAGAATTACAGCTATTGATGTGGTTACTGAAAGTCCTAATATCATGTATGTTGGTTCTGCTTCAGGTGGATTATGGAAATCTGAAAGTGGAGGTATTAACTGGAAACCTATTTTTGATAAATATGGGCCAATGTCAATAGGTTCAATTGCAATTCAACAAAGTAACCCTGATGTTATTTGGATTGGAACAGGAGAAGGAAACCCAAGAAATAGCTTAACTGGCGGTTATGGTTTATACAAAAGCTTAGACGCTGGTAAAACTTGGAAATTAATGGGTTTAGAAAAAACACGAAATATTCATAAAATTATAATTGATAAGGACAACCCTAATACTGTTTACGTTGGAGCAATTGGTTCTCCTTGGGGTGAACACCCTGAGCGTGGTGTATTTAAAACAACTGATGGAGGTAAAACCTGGACAAAATCATTATTTGTTAATAACAAAACTGGTTGTGCTGATTTGGTAGTAGACCCCAACAATCCTAATAAATTAATTGCTGCAATGTGGGAACATCAACGTAAACCTTGGACTTTTAAATCTGGAGGGAAAGGATCTGGTCTGTACATTACATACGATGGTGGTGAAAATTGGAAAAAAATAACAGATAAGGATGGTTTACCTGAAGGAAATTTAGGTAGAATTGGTATTGCAATTGCTCCGAGTAATACTAAAATTATTTATGCATTGGTTGAAGCTAAAAAAAATGCACTATACAAATCTGAAGATGGGGGATTTAAATGGAAAAAAATAAATGATAAATCTAGTGGAAGAGGTTCTGGAGGAATTGGAAATAGACCTTTTTACTATTCTGATATTTATGTTGATCCTATTAATGAAAATAGAGTTTATTCTGTTTTTACTTTTGTTAATGTTAGTGAAGACGGTGGTAAATCATTCAAACAATTAATGCCCGCTTACGGCACTTCAAAAGGTGTGCATCCAGATCATCATGCTTGGTGGATACACCCTACAAACCCGAATTTTATGATAGACGGAAATGATGGCGGTTTAAATATAACACATGATAGAGGTAAAAACTGGCGTTTTGTTGAAAATTTACCTATTGGTCAATTTTATCATATTAGCGTTGATAATGATTTCCCTTATAATGTTTATGGAGGTATGCAAGATAACGGTTCTTGGGTAGGTCCTGCTTATGTTTTAAAAGATCAAGGCATTCGAAATTCTTATTGGCAAGAAATTTTGTTTGGAGATGGATTTGATGTAGTTCCTGATCCAGAAAATTCAAGATATGGATATGGGATGTCTCAACAAGGTTATGTTGGTAGATACGATAGAGAAACAGGCTATGTCAAAGGAATTAGGCCTACCCATCCAAATCCTGATATGAAACTTCGTTTTAATTGGAATGCGGCAATTGCTATAAATCCTTTTGATAATAAAACACTTTATTTTGGTAGTCAGTTTGTACATAAATCAACCGATAAAGGTTACACTTGGGAAATAATTTCTCCAGATTTAACAACAAATAATAAAGAACAACAAAAACAATTTGAAAGTGGCGGATTGACTATGGATGCAACCGGTGCCGAAAATCATTGTACTATTTTGGCTATTGAACCAAGTACTTTAGATGAAAATCTTCTTTGGGTAGGCACTGATGATGGAAATGTTCAACTTACAAAAGATGGAGGTAAAACTTGGGAGAATGTAACCAATAATATTAAGGGTTTGCCTAAAGGAAGTTGGATTCCTCAAATTAGAGCTTCAAAATTTAACAAAGGTGAGGCGTATATAATTGTAAATAATTACAGGCTTTTTGATTTTAAACCTTATTTATTTAAAACAAAAGACTTTGGGAAAACATGGGAAAATATATTGAAAGGAAAACCTGAAACATTTGGGTACTCTCTAGCAATTGTGCAAGATACTGAGGAAGCAAACCTATTATTTCTAGGTACTGAATACGGTTTATACATAAGCATTGACGAGGGTAAAACTTGGACAAAATGGATCAATAACTTCCCTGAAGTTTCTACAATGGATTTAGCAATTCAACCACGTGAACAAGATTTAGTAATTGGAACTTTTGGAAGAGCCATCTATATTTTAGATGATATCAGGCCTTTTAGAGCAATGGCAAAAGAAGGCAAATCTATAATTGATAAAACATTGCATGTGTTTACTCCTCCACCTGCTTTTATAACACAAAATCAGCAACCTTCAGGTACTCGTTTTGGAGCAAATGCCCTTTTTAATGGAGATAATAGACGTAAAGGAGCTATGATAACATACGTTTTTAACAAACCCGAAATTAAAAAAATTAAAAAAACTTCGACAAAAAAGAAAAAAAGTTTAAAAACAACAACGGTGAAATCAGAAAAACAGGCTGTAAAATTTGATTCTATTTTCTTTGAAGTTTACAATGATAAAAACAAACTTATCCGAAGTATTAAAATGAAAGCTCCTAAGAAAAATGGACTACACAGAATATATTGGGGGTTAGGAGAAAAGGGGGAAAGGATGCCTTCAAGACAAAAAGCGAAAAAGAATGCTCCTGAACCACGTGGAATAACCGTTTTACCAGGCACATATACTATAAAGCTTCATGCTGGTAATAAAACCGTTAGTGAAACAATTAATGTTGAGTATGACCCTAGAGTAAAAATAGCTTCTGAAGTTTTGAAAGCCAAATATGATTTATTAAAACAGTTAGAAAATAAATCTGGAATTGCAG
>JAMOMG010000178.1 GCA_027068695.1 Flavobacteriaceae bacterium | reverse complement strand
CAAATGAAACGAAGCAATCTCTTTATTTCATACAATACTTTTCCATTGATGAAAAGTACCCAAAAATCTAGGCTTACAATACTTTCTCTAAATTTTTTATTCGATTTCTAAATTTCAGAAACTCGCCTTTGTAATTGTTGATGAATTTATAATTCGTATCACTCAAACAGTCTGAAATTTGTTACGAAACCTTCATTGCAAATTTTACGTGAATGTATTGATAGGCCGTTTGAGGTACTTGTAGTATGAATAGTTTTAACTAAAAGTTTTGGTTTAATATACTTACTTCTCCATTACAAATGAAACGAAGCAATCTCTTTACTTTAAGCGTTACATAAATAAATACTATATTTATCACCAATTCCTATTCTTTAAATGAAAGAGAAAAAACAGCCTTTAAACATAGATGTTTCCATTTTTGAAAAGAATGGTAAAAGTGAGTTTGCTCAATTAATAAAAAAAAACAGCCTAAAAACCACCAAGGCATTGAATGATTTTTTTGTTGGTGTAAAAAATGAAGCACTTGACACTAAAGAAGCTTCACGAATTATTTACAAATTTATTTTAGAACAAAATATTACAAAAGAAGAAGAAAAGCACCTAAAAATTCAAGTTTACGATTTATTTAAAATACTTGGCATTGGAGTTCCTTTTATGCTAATTCCCGGAGCGACATTGCTAATTCCATTTATTTTAAAAGCTGCTGAAAAAAAAGGAGTAAACTTATACCCTTCAAATTTTAACGGTAAAAAAAATAAAAAACTTTAGAAAATATTCTTTATTTACTCCTACTACCCTCTTTATAAGTTACAATTGCCTTTTTTAATCTGCGTTTGATAGCTACAGACGGTTGGTAATTTAAATGATATTTTTTTATACTTCGTTTTGGCGTTAAATCTTTAGCATTATCTTCAGCTTTACACTTAAAACCAATTTTAAATTTACCAATATCTTCTAAATCAACTATTTTTCCTTCCTCTAAATGAAACTGCATTTTAATTCCTAAAGCTATTAATACAGCTTTTACGTCAACAACACTCAAACTACTTTCAATACTAATTTCTTTACTAATTCTTTCAATATCTACAGTACCCGTATTTACTGCTTGCATTATAAATTGTTCTTTTTTTTGATTTGAAATGCTGTTTACTCTTTTTGTTATTCTGTATCTAATTGCCATATTAATTCTTTTAATTAATAAACACTTCAATTTGTTTATAAAAACATTAAAAATTAATGTTTTTTAGTTATTTTTTTTATACATTTATTTTTTTGCTAAACTACCTATCTTCAATGTAGTTTAAGTATACTTTCTAAATATACTACTATTTTTACAAATATTTACTACTTTATTTAATAAAAAATACTACTATATTTAATACTATTATATAGTATAATTACAAAAAAACAACTGTGATATGACTAACTCTTACAGGTAGTTACCAAATTTTATACTGTTGACTTGTTTAACTGTTACCAACAAAATTAAATTACAATTTACCCCATTATATTAAAAATTAATGTTATTTTTGATACGCTATGAAAACTTATTCAACCTTAAAACCAACCGTTTTATTAAAAAGGGTATTGCACAGAAAAAAGGTGCAGTTACTTTTGGTGTTTCCGTATGACGATTTTATTATTTCAAAAATTAGAAAAATAAATGGATATACTTGGAGTAAAACATTAAAAGGATGGTATACAAATTATTCTATAAAAAATGTAGAATTTATTAAACAAGCGCTTCGGAATGATGTTTATTTTAAGTTAGATATATCAATTTACAATACTGCACTTAAAATTAGAACAGAGCGCAAGCCCAGAAATATTTCAGAAAAAAACAAGGAAATTATTAGGGCTTATACCAAGTATTTAAAAGGTAAATGTTACAGTGAAAGCACTGTTAAAACCTACTTTACATTTGTTGCTGATTTTTTTGATT
>JAMOMG010000177.1 GCA_027068695.1 Flavobacteriaceae bacterium | reverse complement strand
TTCGTGCTAATGTCATCTTTAACTCCTGTAAAAGTGACTATTTTATTAAAAGTTGATGTGAAAAGATGTGGGAAAACTCCTATTTTAATGTAGGATAGTTACATTGGGTGTGCCTGTCCAGAGTTTACACTGTACAAACTCACAAGAACCGTTATTTTCATATGCGAAATCTAACCCAATAAGATTTATAGATTTCAATGGGTTGGCTACATATGATGGACTTACAGATGAAGAACATGAAGCTATTAGATTAGCTATTCATGATGCTTTAAGAAAAATAAAAGAATGTGACTTTGATTGTAAGGAAAAAGGATTTGATCAAAGTGATATTGACAAATTGACTTATGAAATGACGCATGCAAATTATAAAAAAACTAATTCTGGAGTTGCTTGTGCATCATCAGATTGGATTAAAAACAACGATATTCTAATAGATGAATTCAGTGTGACATCATCATCATGTTGTAGCCTTGCAGCAACTGTTGCACATGAAGCTGGTCACCTTGCACTTTGGAGTAATAATTCAATCATTCAACTTCAAAAAGATTGTTTTGGTTGTAACATCCCAAATAGGCATTAATTAGGAAAATATTATGAAAAAAACTATATTAATACTATTATATGTTATATCGATACAATATTGTTATGCATGTAAATCTATCAATAATTTATCAGTTGAAGAAATGTTAATTGAAGCAGATTCAATAGTTGTAGCAACGGTACTAGGTTTTAAAACAACTAATAATATATCGAACGTATTGTTTGAAACAGATAAGTTGGTTCATGGTGATTATGCAAAACAATATTTATTGTTTAAAGGGGAAAAAGTTAATACTACATTGCAAAATAAAAGTGAAGTTCCTTATACTGAAGGCAGAAGAAGATTGCCAGGGAATTGTACTTCTGAAGATTATGAAATTGGTGTAAGCTATTTATTGATTTTAAAAAATGGTACACCATACTGGTCACCGTTTAACCCTGTAAATGAAAAGCTTATAGGTGAATTTGATCCTTGGCTCATGTGGATAGAAGGTTTTTTTTCTGGGAGACAGTTTCAATCAGAAGCAAAAAACATAAAAGCAAAAGGGTCAGCACCCATAAAAGAAAACAATAAAAAAATTAGTAAATAAATAAAAATGAAGTAAGCAAAGTAACCAAGAAAAAAATGTATAAAAATAGATAAAACCTAAAGGTAAACGGTGTAGTTGAAGAAGAAACTAAAAATCAACCTTCGATAACTTCAATTCCTTCGTGGTAGAAAAAGATAGGAATAAAAGAATAAGATTCCCACTAATGGGGGAATGACAATTTTTCTGTTAAGTAATACAGGAACAGAATACAAAAACTAAATTTACATTAGGTAAATAATTATGAAAAAAATAGGATTATTATTAATTTTGACAATGGCAGCTATGCAGTTAAAAGCTGAGACCATTTGTGCAATTGTGAAAATTGAAATCAGACAGGAGTTGTCTTTTGAACGTCAGGCATTTGATGCAAAAATGGTAATTACTAATGGTTTGGATATTGTCAGTTTAGAAAACTTGAATATTGATGTTTTGTTTGAAGACATTGATGGTAATCCTGTGCTGGCATCCAGTGATCCAAATAATACCAATGCTAAGTTTTTTATCCGTGTTGATTCTATGGATGGCGTTAATGATGTTAATGGTAGTGGTGTCATAACAGCAGGGCAGGTGGCAGAAATTCATTGGTTGATTATTCCTGCACCTGGTACAGGTGGTTTAACGCCTGCTGGGCTTCGTTATGGTGTTGGAGCGACGGTAAATTATACCTATGGCAGACATATAGGACATGCATCGATTAAAATAATTTCTTTATAGATAAATAAGTTAAATCGAGTGTGATTTTATAAAAGTTTATTGAAGAGTAGGGTTTGTTATTGAATTCTTTTGTTGATTATATGAAAAATCTATAATTTCATT
>JAMOMG010000176.1 GCA_027068695.1 Flavobacteriaceae bacterium | reverse complement strand
GAGAATCAATTTATCTAAAATTTCAACCCCATCAGTAAATAGGAATATCATATCAGATTCTTTATCTTCCAATAAAACATCATAAAAAGCAACACCATCGTACGTTGTTTTTAACAATATTTCTTTTAAATCATTCCAATTAGAATTCACAATAGTAAATCTTTGCTGTACATCAACACTATTACTAAACGTAATTAAATCAACCTCAACGTTAGGCCTATTTTGAAAATATACATCTAATAACGTCAACTCTTTATCAATATCTTTATCTTTCATTGATAAAGAAGCATCCCAATAAATGGTGATTTTTTTGATTGGTGGTACTAAATTTATGATACTTGCTTTTGTTAATGGTGCTAGTAATAATAAAGCTATTAAAAAAGAGATTGTATTTTTCATAGATTTTTGTATTAAATATGTTAAAAATATATATAATTATTTGATTTACAAATACATCAAAAATTAAGCCATAGAAAAAATACTACTTTTTTTAAAAACAAAAAAGATGTTTTAAATAACCTTATAAAGGATAAATAGTTACACTATAACCCAGCCAGTTTTGTAATTTATTATAAATTAACTGCTTATCTTTAGTAGAAAAATCTTTAATTCTGGTTTTATGAGAACCTCCTTTTAATATCATTTTAAGAAAATTTACATGAGGTTTAGGATTGGGTGCACAAGCTCCCCAAGTATCGTATTCCCCGTAGATATATAAAATTTTATTTCCTTTATTTTCAACGTAATCACGAACCTGTTTTATATAGTTAGGGTGATAGGTTAAATCTATATTTTTAGGTGCAAATCTTTTGTTTGTTGGCTGATGAACTACTTTTAATAAATCTTTTACCGAACCTGTATCAAATCCATAATATCCTAATTCTGTCAAATGCTGATAATAGCTTGGCAACAGGTTATAATAGGTTTTATCATTATAAAAGTCTATTCCCACTATTTTATTTAAGAAATTAAATTGTTCTTTTACTGAAGTATTTTTTACTGGAATTTCATCACATTTTCCTCCCCACTGCCAAAAAGAAAATGGAAATTCAAGCACTGCGTACTCTAGGGCTTCTTCAGGGGGAACCTCCGTAAAACTCATTTTTTTTATTGCTGCATATTTTAAAATTTCTTTCAGTATCAAATCCCTATTTTGTAAAACTAACCGTTGAAATTGAGTAATTTTCGTTCTACATTCATCACTTCCAATTTTATTAATATGTTCCTGCGTTCTTATATCTTCAGTGCCATTTATTAAAGGAGCCACATAAGGTACTGCCACGGCTACATCATAGGGATATTTTGATTTGTAAATTAGAACTGTTTCACCTCCTTTACTAATTCCTGTTGAAATCCACTTACTTTTATACAATGTTTTTAGCTTGGTTACCAATTGATGGTAATCTTCAATTGCTTGATCATTTTTTAAATACTTCCAAGGAATTGAGTCAGGACGAGATTTTCCGTAAAAACGGTACTCTACTTGTACTTGATTTCCTTTGAGTATTTTACTTAACTCATACGTTCTTGGATACGCACTGTAACCTTCAGTAACTAAAACTGTAGGCTTATTTACACTGATATGTGATAGGTAAACATAGTGTTTAAACGTTCCTTTTGACTTATCATTATGGTCTAATGGTTCATTTAAAATTAACTGAAATGCTTTTGTAAAATGATCTTTAGCCTCTATTTTGGTAATTTCAGCATTTGGAAAAATATTTTCTAATTTTTGTTGAAAAGTTAAAATTTCAATTGGCTCAAGTTTTACAACTCTACAGCCAACAACCAAAAAACTTACGACAAAAAACAGAATAATAGATTTGTAAAATTTCATTGTTACTTTTAATTTAAAATAGTTTACCCTAACAATCTTTAACTAAACCTATCCAATGAAAATGGATCTAAATTTAAAGATGTTTTTTTATCTGAAATTATTTCAGAAATTAATTTACCTGTAGCATGACCTTGACTCCATCCCATCATTGCATGGCCTGTTGCAAAGCTTACATTTTTCAACGATTTTGCTCTTCCTATAAAAGGTAAACCATCGGGTGATACCGGACGTAACCCATAATCTGCATCTTGTATTTCTTCATTGGTAATTTTAATATTAGGATAAAATACTGTTGCATTTTTAGCTATTTGCGCTACTCTTATTTTGTTAATTTTGGTATTTATTCCTGCAATTTCCATAGTTCCTCCAAAACGCGTAAAACCATCCATAGGCGAAACTGCTGTATTGAGTTCGGCTAATATTGCAGGATAATTAATCCCTGTTTTTCTGTGGAGGTTAATACGATAACCTTTTCCTGCTTGTACTAAAAGTTTAATACCTAATTTTTTTGCAACAATAGGACTCCACGAACCCGAAGCTACAACAAGCTCATCAAAATCAAGTTGTTGTTTATCTGTAATTAAATGTGTTATTTTCTGACCATTTCTTTCAAAATCTACAACCTTTTCATTTGTATAAAACTGAACACCCTTTGATTTGAGGTAATGATGTAATTTTCTCATAAAATCATCGGGTGTTGTATGTGCATCATCTAAATAATAAAAAGCACCTTCAGCTTTCATTTCAGGTTCCATTTCTTTGAGCTTCTCTTTATTAATATGCTTTACTTCAAGGCCTTGCTCTCTTGCTACATCAGCCAATTTAGCTTCTTTATCTTCAAATTTTTGAGTTTGATAGCTCATTAGCAATCCTTTTCTTTCAAATTGAAAATTAAATATGCCATTATCTTTTATTTCCTTAAAGAGATCTCTACTTAAAATTGTAAAATCTTTAATAATTGGAGCTGCATATTTTACATGCTTCGCCGTTGCTGATTTATTAAAACCCCAAGCCCATTTAAACAAATCTATATTAAAACGAGGTTTTAAATAAAACGGACTTGCCTGATTGAACATCATTTTTATTCCAGAGATAACCATTCCTGGTGCTGCTAGAGGAGTTACATGGCTAGGAGAAATATATCCTGCATTTACAAATGAAGCACCCGATGTTATATCAAACTGATCAACAACAGTAACTTCATGACCTTCTTTTAATAGATAGTAAGCAGAATTTAATCCTATAATTCCACCACCAATAATTACAACCTTTTTACCCATAATTTATAGTACTTGAAATCCGTGTGCATACGGATCATCATTATCATCAATAATAATAGTATTAAACCCATATATTTTTGCCCAACCTTGAATTGTTGGAATAATGCATTTTATACCTTTCAACTCTATTTCTTTTACAATTTTACCAATAAACTTTGAACCTATAAAACTTTCATGAATATATTCTTTACCAACCTTTAATTTACCTTTAAAATACAGTTGAGCCATACGTGCTGAAGTCCCTGTACCACAAGGAGATCTATCAATTGCTTTTTCTCCATAAAAAACTGCATTTCTCCCAGATGAAGTTGAATCAATTGGAGTTCCCGTCCACATAATATGTGAAACGTCTCTTATTGTCTCATTTTGTGGATGTATAAAGGCATTTGGATATTTTTTATTGATATTGGTTCTTATAATTTGAGAATATTGGATTAATTTACTCGCCGTAAAATTATGTATACCCCTAAAATTTTCTTGGGAATCAATTATTGCATAGTAATTTCCTCCATAAGCTACATCAAAAATAATTTTTCCTAATTCAGGACAATTAACAGTTAAATTTTCAGCAGCTAAAAACGATGCTACATTTGTTAATTTCACCCAATCAACTTTACCTTTAGTTTGCTGATACTCAACCTCTATTAACCCAGCAGGGGCTTCCATTTTTACTTTTCCTGGTGTTTTAGGAGTTATTAAACCCTCTTCAATAGCAACTGTAATGGTTCCTATAGTTCCGTGGCCACACATAGGTAAACAGCCAGATGTTTCAATAAATAAAATAGCAAAATCATTTTCTTTATTATGAGGAGGGTATAGAATACTTCCACTCATTAAATCATGCCCACGTGGTTCAAACATTAATCCTTTTCGAATCCAATCATATTCTTTTAAAAAATGTTGACGTTTTTCACTCATATTTGCACCTATTAAATTAGGAACTCCTTTAGTAACAACTCTCACAGGGTTTCCACAGGTATGTGCGTCAATGCATGAAAAAATGTTTCTACTCATTTTAAGTTATGCTATCTTTAGTTAATTTTCCATCTATCAAACGTAAAATTCCCAAAGGGTTTTCATTTTTTAACTCATCTGGTAGTAATTCATTTGGCCAACTCTGAAAACTAAAAGGACGAACCCAACGTTTGATTGAATTAACACCAACCGCCGTAAATCGACTATCTGTTGAAGCGGGATAGGGACCTCCATGCACCATTGAAGGGCAAACTTCAACTCCTGTTGGAACTCCATTAAAAATAATACGTCCTACTCTATTTTGAAGCTCACTTACAATAGTTGGATAATTTTTAATTTCATTATTTTCAGATAAAATTGTACCTGTTAACTGTCCTTCTAATTTTGAAATTATAGTTTCTAGCTGTTGTATATTTTCACATTGAACAACCATTGAAAACGGTCCAAAGACCTCTTGGTGTAATGTAGTATTAGCTAAAAAAGTTGCTCCTTCAACTGTTGTAATTAGCTGCCGACCATAATTTTTTAACACTTCATTATTTATTGTTGCTGCAGTTTGCAATCCCTGTTGTGCTATCATTTTTTCTTTGTTACTTTCATATGCCCCTATAATATTAGGATGCAACATACATGACGGTTCAATTTTTACAATTTCTTCAGATAATATTTTTATAAAATTAGATAATTCATCTCCTTTTATCCCTAAAATTAGGCCTGGATTTGTACAAAATTGTCCAGAGCCAAGAGTTATTGAATTTGCGTAGGTTTTAGCCCATTTCTCCCCTTCATTTTTAGTAGCATTTGGCAAAATTATAACCGGATTTATACTTCCCATCTCTGCAAAAACGGGGATTGGTTCTTTGCGTTTTGCCGCCATATCATATAAAGCTCTACCTCCGTTTATGCTTCCTGTAAATCCAACTGCTTTTACCTGTGGATGTTTAACTAACACTTCCCCTATTTCAATCCCACTACTATTTAAATTTGAGAATACACCATTTGGCATACCTGTGTTTTCAGCTGCTTTAATAATTGCAGATGCTACTAACTCTCCCGTGCCAGCATGCATTGGATGTGATTTTACAATTACAGGACAACCTGCAGCAAATGCGGCAGCTGTATCACCTCCTGCTGTAGAATATGCCAATGGGAAATTGCTCGCTCCAAAAACTACAATCGGACCTAATGGCACATACATTTTTCGAATATCTACCTTTGGAATTGGTTGTCTATTAGGCTTTGCGGTATCAATTGCAACCTCAACCCAAGAACCTTCTTGTACTAAATTTGCAAACGAACGCAATTGAAAAACCGTTCTTCCTCGCTCTCCTATTGCTCTGTTTTCTGGCAAACCAGTTTCTGAACAATATGTTTGTATTAATTCATCACCTAACGCTTCAATTTCAGTTGCTATTTCATTCAGAAATTCACTTTTTTTAGCGCCTGAAATTGTTTTAAAAACCTTGTAAGCTTTTGTAGCCAATTCTGTTGCTTTTTCAATTTCAATAATAGAAGCTTCTGTATAAATTATTTCATTTTCAGTATTTGTTTGTGGATTAAATGTTTTAAATGTTACATTTCCTATTGAAGATAAAACGTTTCCTATGTAATTCTTTCCTGTAATCATTTAGATTATTTTTAATTATTACTTTTAGTATTGAGAAATCAAAAGTGTAACCACTTCTTATTGCTCCCAAATTAATTTTTTATATTTTTTTGTAATTTGGTAATATCGGACGTGTATTTATTCCTTTTTTAATAATAGCTAATACCTTTTCACGTTCCTTACCTATTAGTGGTAATCTTGGTTCTCGAACATATTCTGTTCCAATCCCTGTTGCTACTTCAGCTAACTTTATATTTTGTACTAATTTAGTATTTATATCTAATTCTAACAAGGGTAAAAACCAACTATAAATTGCAATGGCTTCTTTTGTTTTATTTGTTTTTACTAATTTATAAATAGCTACGGTTTCAGCTGGAAATGCACATACCAATCCGGCTACCCAACCATCAGCACCCATAAGCAAGCTTTCCAAAGCCAATGTATCTACACCACATAAAATTTTAAAACGATTCCCGAAACGAGACTTCATTCTAGTAATATTTGAAATATCTCGTGTTGATTCTTTAACAGCTACAATGTTTTTGCAAGTAGCCAATTCTTCAAACATATCTAGCGTCACTTCGATACCGTAATCTACAGGGTTGTTGTATATCATTATTGGTAAAGTGGTACTTTTTGCCACTTTTTCAAAATAAGTTACCGTTTCTCTAGCATCTGCCTTATACCTCATTGGAGGTAATATCATTAAACCATTAGCTCCGTGTTTTTCAGCTTTATGCACCGCCTCAATAGCCTTGGTGGTAGATTGCTCTGCAATATTGATAATTACCGGAATTTTTTCTTCAACAATTTCTAAGGTTTTAAGAATCAATGTCTTTTTTTCACTTTCTGTAAGTGTACTTGCTTCTCCCAAAGTACCTCCTAAAATAATTCCACTTACACCAGCTTCTAACTGAGCTTTAATATTTACTTTAAAATTTACCAAATCTAACTTATCATCAACTGTAAATTTTGTTGTAACTGCAGGCATTACACCTTCCCATTTTATTTTCATTTTATTCTTTTTTTCAAATTTAGAACAACTTTATTTTATACTTTTATTTTTTTTATCAATTAATTGTATTATGTTACCTTGTTTTTTATATTTTAGCAATTAATCAGATTAATATTTACATATTTTTATCTATGAAAGTTTTACCTTTTAAAATTCCAAAACCTGAAAACGTAACTTTATATATACAAAATTATGAGGGAGAATCTTTTTATGAAAAATTACACCAACACAAAGAAATTCAAATAAGTGTAATTATTAAAGGTGAAGGGTCGTATATTATAGGTGATTGTGTAGGAGAGTTTAAACCCAGTGACATTTTTGTTATTGGAGAAGATTTACCCCATGTTTTTAAAAGAGATGTTCCTTACGGGAAAGAAACAAAGATGATTACTTTATTTTTTTCAAAAAATGCCTTTGGTGATACTTTCTTTAGTTTACCTGAGTTTGAACATTTCCATTCGTTCTTTGATGATGCTGTTTTAGGATTTGAAGTACTTTCAAATAAAAAAAAACTATCTCGAATTTTATCAAAAATTAATTCTCTTTCAAAGTACGAACAGTTTACTTCATTTTTAGAAATTTTAAATTTAATATCTAAAGGTGACAAACACACATTGTCTTCTCTTATTAATTTAAAAAAATATGCTGGTGATGAAGGAAAACGAATGAGTGATATTTTTCAATACACTATGAATAATTATCATACTGAAATTAGTCTACAACAAGTTTCAAATATTGCAAATATGACACCCAATGCTTTTTGCCGATATTTTAAACAACGTACCAACAAAACTTTTGTGAATTTTTTGATTGATATACGTATTGGAAATGCTTGTAAATTATTAACAAAAAATAACGACTTAAATATTACTGAAATTTCCTATAAATCTGGATTTAATAATTTAGCAAATTTCAACAGAAAGTTTAAAGCCATAAAAGGCGTTACACCCTCAGAATACAGAAAAAGCACTAAATAAAACCCAGTTCTCTTTGTACCTTTTTGGTCATTCCATTAACAACTAAATTGTATGAATGATCAATCAATTCTTTTATAAAATCGGTTGGTAAATTACCTTCAATATTAATAGTATTCCAGTGTTTTTTACTCATATGAAATCCTTCAATAATATCATTATATCGCTCTCTTAATTCAATTGATTTTTCAGGGTTGCATTTTAAATTAACTGTTGAAGGTTGGCACTCTAGCCCAGATAATGCAAACATTTTTCTGGCTACTTTAAAAACCAAAGTTTTTTCATCGAAAGGAAAACTTTCTGTCACATATTTTTTAGACAAACAATAATCTCTAAACGCTTCAATATTCATATTATTTACACTAACTTTTCTGTTTCAGTTGTTGGTATTACTAGTTGTGAATAATTTAATTTCCAACCAGAAGTTTCTAATAATTTTTCAATCATTAAAATGGTGTCTAATGCTTCTTTGTTGGCTGTATTTAACAATCCACTTTCAGGAATTTTATCTACAATGAAAGCTTTGGATTGTTTATTTAATTCTGTTAAGTCTTCAGCATTAAATTTATTAAATATACCCTCTTTTTTATCATAATATCTCACATCTGTTTCAACGGTTAAAACCTTTGGCTTTGGAAAATGGGTAAGTATAATTTCTAAATTTTCATTGTCAGCTTCCAGCTTTATTTGTGATAAGTCAAAACCAATATGAACTTTTGCATTTATTAACAAAATTGCCTTCTTTCTGCTTGTAATAATGTTTAAAAAATGATTTTTTGTGTTTTCGTAATGATAAATTTCAGCAAAATCACCTTCAACAGTAATTAATTTACAAACACTTTTAATTTTTTCTATTAAAATTATGGATTGTGTTTCAATTTTTTGAAGTGAACTCTTTTTGTTAAAAAAAGAAATCCCCCAATATGAAAGTAATGCTCCAAGTACAATTCCTAAAAGTAGTTCCATAATTGCTAAAGATACTAAAAATTACTTTTTAAGTATAAAAAAAGCAGCTATTAAAGCTGCTTTTTTGTAGGAAATTTATATCTGCTAGTCTTTTAAAACTGAACTTAAATTTGTGGTTACATTAAATGTTGGAGGTTCAGCTAAGTGACGTTTAACAGGGCATTGTGCAACAACATTTTTAATAGTATTTTTATATTTTTCAGGAAAACTTGCTGGTAAATCAACAATAATATCAATGTCTTTCACCATATTCGTCATTTGGTTGTAATTCATTCTTTGAGTTATTTCTACCTCGTCAATTGGCAACCCTCTTTGCTGCATAAATGCCTTAACATAAACAGCTGAACACATACCTGCAGTTGCTAAAAATATTAAAAAAGGAGACTCATTCATTGTGATTTCTGTTCCATTTATAAATGGAACAATTCTACCATTTTTATCAAACTTTATTTTTAAATCCATAATTAACTTGTTTTTTATTTGGCAAATTTATCACAACAATAAGTGACGTTGTGTAACTAAAACTACATATAGGTTACGAATTTATTTTAAACAAATCACTCGCAATTCCATCTACTAAAAATTTTCCTTTTTTTGTGGTAATCAGTGTGTTATTCGTTAACTCTAACAAACCTCTTTTAATAAAAGGTTGTGCTTTCTTTTTTAACTGTTGTAAATATTTTTCGCCAAAATCTTTTCTAATTTTTTGATAAGAAACACCCCAAATGGTACGCAAACCTGTCATAATATATTCGTTGAATACATTATTTACCGTTAATTTTTCAACTTCATTTGGTAATTTATCCTCAGCCAATGCTTTGATGTATTTTGCATTGTTTGACACATTCCAAGACCTTTCAACACCATTAAAAGAATGTGCAGAAGGTCCAATACCTAAATATTTCTCACCTAACCAATAAGATGTGTTGTGTTTTGAAAAATAATTTTGTTTCCCAAAGTTAGAAATTTCATATTGCACAAATTCATTCTTTTCAGTCTCTTTAACAAGTAAATTAAAGTGCTCTAAGGCTAAATTTTCATCAAGAGGAAGAACTTTACCTTTTTTTATAAAATTATACAATGCTGTTTTTTCTTCAACAGTTAACGCATAACTAGAAATATGTGGAACTCCAAATTCAAATGCTAATTTCAAATTTTTCAACCATTTTTCATTGCTCATATTAGGTACTCCATAAATTAAATCAATGGTAATATTGTCAAAATATTGCAATGCAACTGTTAAACATTTTTTAGATTCTTCAGCAGTATGAGCTCTATTCATGAATTTCAAATCGTCATTAAAAAAAGATTGAATCCCTATACTTAATCTGTTTACCGGAAGTTTAGCCAACTCCATAATCTTTTGTTCAGTTAGGTCATCTGGATTCGCTTCTAAAGTAATTTCGGCATTATTAACAACCTTATAATTCTTATAAATAACAGAAAATACCGATTCTAACTCCTTTGCTGTTAACAACGAGGGAGTTCCTCCTCCAAAATAAATAGTTTCTATTAGTTCACTCCCCAATTCGTTTTTTCGCACCAATAATTCCTTCTTAATAGCAACCAACATTTCATCTTTTTTTTTCAAGGAAGTTGAAAAATGAAAATCGCAATAATAACATGCTTGCTTACAAAATGGTATGTGTAAATATATTCCTGCCAAAGCTTAAATTATGAGTTGTTAAATGTACACTATTAAAAAAAAATAAAAAAAGTAATTTTTGTTACTCATTTACTGAAAATTGTATTGTAAATTTGGGTAAAACAATAACGTTATGTACACACATATTGTATCATTTAAGGTAAAAGAAGGGGAAGGAATAACTTTTGTAGAATTACAGAAATTTGAAGAATTAACAGAAGCAAAACCAGCTGGATTAGATCATTTTCATATTTTTAAAGATCGAAACGAAGCCAATAGGTATTTTTTGGTTGAATATTGGAACTCCAAAAAAGATAAAGACAAAGTAGAAAACTCAAAAGAATATCAACTTTTTAATGAACATAGAAAATTAGTAATTGACCAAAAATATGAAACCTACGAGTGTGATGTAGTTATCTAATTACTAACTCACTCTTTTCCCATTTTGTTTAACAAAGGCTTCCCAGCCTGTATAGTTTTTTTCTGAAGTTACTTTTCCGCTGTTGTAGAAATGACATACTGCTGCAGCCAAACCGTCTGTTGCATCTAAATTTTTTGGCAACTCTTTAATTTTAAATAAATTTTGAAGCATTTTTGCAACCTGTTCTTTACTTGCATTACCATTCCCTGTAATAGCCATTTTTATTTTTTTTGGAGAATATTCCGTTATTGGAATTTCTCTTGATAAACCTGCAGCCATAGCAACTCCCTGAGCCCTTCCTAACTTTAACATTGACTGTACATTTTTACCAAAAAAAGGAGCTTCTATCGCTATTTCATCTGGATGATACGTTTCAATTAAGTGAATGGTTCTTTCAAAAATTAATTTTAATTTTACGTAATGATCACTGTATTTTTTTAATGACAATTCATTTAATTGCATTAACTCCATTTTTTTATTTACAATCCTAATCAACCCAAACCCCATAATGGTAGTTCCAGGATCAATACCTAATATGATTTTTTCTGAACTCAATTATTTGTTTATTTGTAAAACCAAATGTACAATATCTCTAAGAAACATAAAGATTTTATTCTTTTACTAGTCAAATTAGTAATTGTATTTGGTGCTTTATACTTTATTTATCATAAATTAGTTCATAATCAGCGCTTATCCTTTTCTGAATTCCAACAACAGCTTTCTTTATTATTTTCTAAAAATATATGGACTTTACTTTTGGTACTTTTATTTACCGATATTAACTGGTTGTTAGAAATATATAAATGGAAAATAGTAGCTTCCGTTGAAAAAAAAATTACTTTTTTTGAGGCTTTTGAACAAAGTTTGGCTTCGCTCACCGCTTCTTTAATTACACCCAACAAAATTGGTGAATACGGAGCAAAAGCACTCTTTTTTAAAAAGAAGTCAAGAAAAAAAATTGTTGTCTTAAATTTTATTGGAAATGCAAGTCAGTTGGCTGTAACAACCTTTTTTGGCTTTATGGGAATAACCTATTTTATTTTTCATTTCTCCTCCAACATTTCACATTTCAGTATAAAAAAATTATTGCTATTTATTACAATAACAATTGTTTTATTTTTAATTCTAACTAAATTAAGAGTCTTTAAAACTCTCAAAGTATATTTAACTAAAATACTAACTTTTCTAAAATCTATTCCAACAGAAATCTACTTTAAGACTATTGGATTGGCATTATTACGCTATATTGTTTTTACGCATCAGTTTTATTTTTTATTGAAGTTATTTAATGTTGAAAGTGACTATATTACTTTAATAAACTTACTTTTTTGTATGTATTTTTTAGCATCTGTTATTCCTAGTTTAACTATTTTTGATTGGGCCATTAAAGGTTCTGTTGCATTATGGATTTTTAGTTTTATTGGGCTAAATGAGCTTACTATTATTACTGTTACATCACTCATGTGGTTTCTTAATTTTGCTATCCCAGCACTTTTAGGAAGCATTTTTATATTCAATTTTAGATTTGTAGAAGAAAAATGATTTATTTTTTAATTTTTATAACTACCATTTATTTTGCATTAATTGCATTATTAATTATTGGATATAACAAGGTTGAAACTACCTGCATTAAAAATACCACTCCTAAAAATACATTTTCAATTGTAATTCCTTTTAGAAATGAAGCTCATAACCTACCTAACTTACTTCATTCACTCGCTATTATTAATTACCCAAAAAATTTATTTGAAATTATTTTAGTGAATGATTATTCTACAGATAATTTTAAGCCAATTATCACTAATTTTAAAATGAAACACACTTCTATAAATTTAAAACTAATTAACAATCATATAAAATCAAATTCACCTAAAAAAGATGCAATAACTACGGCTATTGCACAGTCTAATTATGAATGGATTGTTACTACCGACGCAGATTGCATTACCCCAACAAACTGGTTATCAATGTTTAACCACTATATTTTAGAAAAAAAACCATTATTTATTAGTGCTCCAGTAAAATTTATAGAACAAGATTTTTTTCTTTTTCACTTTCAAAATTTAAATTTTATAAGTTTAATGGGGAGTACCATAGGAGGTTTTGGCATTAAAAAACCTTTTATGTGTAATGGAGCCAATTTGTGTTACAATAAAGTTACATTTAATCAAATTGATGGATTTAAGGGCAATACAGAAATACCGAGTGGTGATGATGTTTTTTTATTGGAGAAAATACACACGTTATTTCCTCATAAAACACTCTTTTTAAAATCTACAGATTCTATTGTACAAACCAACGCTGAGAACAGTTTAAAATCATTTATCAACCAACAAATAAGATGGGCGTCAAAAACTAAAGCTTATAAAAGTACCTTTACAAAACTTATTGGTATCATCATTTTTTTATTAAACTTTCTTTTAATTTTATTGCTAATAACCTCTATTATAAAACCTTTTATTTGGAAGTATCTATTCGTTGTATTTTTTCTGAAGTTCTGTATTGATTTTATATTAATTTATAAAACTTCGGTATTTTTAAAAACTCAGAAATCAATAAAATATTACCATGTAATATCTTTATTACATCCATTTTTTATAGTATTTACAGGAGTATTCTCCTTGTTCAAGAATTATGAATGGAAAGGTAGAGTTTTTAAGTATTAGTTTATTTTTTAGAATTAAATAAACTGGTAATTAATGCTTCTGCATTAAACCATAAAAATATAATAATTGCTAATAAAATAACTAAAAAAAAACCTCGTTTGTAATTTGGCTTTTTACGCTTTTTAAATCGTTGCTGTTCCATAAATTTTATTAAATAAATTATTTTTTTGTTGCTCTAAGCATTTCTCTTTTTCCTGGTGGCCCTTCCAATCTTTCAACAATAAACCCAACCGATTGCATAGCTCTTCTAACACTACCTTTTGCACTATACGTTACTAAAACACCTCCATTTTTTAATGCTTTATACATTATTTTAAATATAGCTTCTGTCCATAATTCTGGTTGAACTCTCGCACCAAAAGCATCAAAGTAAATTAAATTATACCTATTTTCATCAGTTATTTCATTAAAAAACTGTTTCCGTTTGGTCAAAGAAAATTTTGTTGAAATCTTATTTTTTATTTCCCATTCTTGTTGGTGCATTTTTGCAAAAACAGCATTAAAATTATTAGCTTTCAATGCTGAGACATAATTTAATTGCTCTATTTCTTTAAGCAAAACAGGGTAAGCTTCTACTCCAACATAATCTATTGTTAAATCTCTTTTCTCACTCTCTAAAAAAGTAATAAAACTATTCAACCCAGTACCAAAACCTATTTCTAAAATTGAAATAACATTAGTTGAAAAAAGAGACAGTCCATTTTTTATAAAAACATGGTTGGTTTCTTGTATTGCCCCATGTTTTGAATGATACTGTTCATCCCATTCGGGTAAGTGAATAGTAGTAGAACCATCATTTGTTACAATAATTTCACGTTTCAAACCTATTGAATTAATAATTTTTTAATTCTTGGTATTGGACCAGAGCAAGTAGTTTCATGGCAAGCAACACATGTATTCACCATTGTGTTAAATTGGGTCTTTACAGAATCTATAGAAGTGGAATATATTGCTTTTTGATTAGCTATAAGTGCTTTTGAAAACACCTCAAAGCTAGCTGTTCTATCATTTTCATCTGTTAACAAAGCTGTGTGAATATTGATAAATTTTTCTGGAAAACGACCTAAATCTTCCTGTTTTAAAATTTTTTCTTTTAAATTTTCGTTTGCCAAATACATATCTTCCATCAACAAAGCCATTTCAGAAAATTTGTACATTACCAATGCACTTTCTTTTGTGTTTTTTAAAGACTTTTTTTCTATAGAATTGCATGATAAAATACTCAAACAAATCCCCAACAAGAGTAATACTTTCTTCATTATTCTTTCATTAATACTCCATCAGCCTCAAATGCTAAAGTATATTCTGGATCTGTTATTTTTAAAATTTCTTCTTCTGTTTTACCAGCATCTTTTGCAAAATGTCTTAATTCCTCAACACTAGTTGTAGAAACATAAGCCTTTCCGTTTACAACCACTTCTCTTCCATCAGCATTTAAAGGCATAAAAAAACCGTAGTCTTTAAATCTAACCATCACTTCTTTATCTGCACCTAAATCTAATTTCATCCAACAACCTTTTTTCTTACATACTTCATTAATTGAAGATGTAAACTTGAGAGTAAGAGTATCTCCTTCTTTTAAATTTTTGTACTTCTCAGCCATTTCAATTTTTGATAGAGTTTGCTTCGAATTAATCTTATCTCCAAAAGAAAGATAACTAACCTCTTGTTTATCAATACTTTTACTCTCATTTTTTTCTTTTTCATTTTTACAAGAAAACAATGTAAAAACTGTAGCAATTACTAATATTATAATTTTCCTCATCTTAATTTATTTATATTCAACTTTTTGAACAAATATATTAAAAATAAAGTATCTTAAATCATTACTTTTAAAATTAAAACTAAAAATTTTAAGTAAATTTGTTCAAACTAAATATTCGTGAATTATGGCTTTACACATTGAAAAAATAGCAAAATCTAGAATTTCTGAAGTTGATTTTAACAATTTACAATTTGGTCATGAATTTACAGATCACATGTTTGAGTGTGATTTTGTAGATGGAGAATGGCAAAATCCTATAATTAAGCCTTATCAACCAATTCTTTTTGACCCATCTGCAAAAGTATTTCATTATGGCCAAGCAGTTTTTGAAGGGATGAAAGCTTACAAGGATGACGATGACCAAATTTGGTTATTTAGACCTGATCAAAATCAAGAACGCATAAATATATCAGCTGAAAGGTTAGATATGCCTGCCTTCCCAAAAGACCTGTTTTTTGAAGGATTAACAACTTTGTTGAAAATTGACAGTGAATGGATTAAAAAAGGAGAAGGAAATTCACTTTACATAAGACCTTTTATAATTGCTACAGAAAATGGTATTTCAGCATCAGCATCGAATAGGTATAAATTTATGATTATATGTTCACCTGTACAAGCTTATTATGCTGGTGAAGTTAGAGTAGTTATTGCTGATAAATATAGTAGATCTGCAAATGGTGGTGTTGGTTATGCCAAAGCAGCAGGAAATTATGCAGGCTCATTTTATCCAGCTAAATTAGCTCGTGAAAAAGGATTTCAACAAGTCGTTTGGACAGATTCCTGTACTCATGAATATTTAGAAGAGGCAGGTGTTATGAATGTGTTTTTTAGAGTAAATGACACATTGCTAACCGCACCAACAAGTGATAGAATTTTAGATGGAATTACACGAAAAAGTATTATTCAGTTTCTAGAAAGTGAAGGTATTGATATTGAAGTTAGACCAATTAAAGTAACCGAAATTGTTGAAGCAGCTCGTAAAGGTGAATTACTAGAAATGTTTGGAGCAGGAACCGCAGCTGTGGTTAGCCCTATTTTAGGTTTTTCACATCAAGGTGAAAATTTTGAATTACCTAAAGTTGAAAACAGTTATGCTTCTTTTATTAAAAAAAACATTACAGCCATACAACAAAACAAAGCTGAAGATAAATTTGGATGGAGATATAAAGTAAAATAATTCATTTCAAACGAATTTTGTCAAAAGTCAATAGTTTTCTTAATTTAGCAAACACAAAAACAATCGGATATTAATCCGATTGTTTGGTATAATATTTGGTTTTAATACCATAAATTCACTTTATGACAACACTAGAAAAAGCGAAAGAAGAACTTCAACAAAAAGGTTTTTTAGATATAGAACCTCCTAAAAGTATCAACTATATTAAAGAGATAAAAAAATTACGCAAAAAAAAGAATGCTGTTATTCTTGCCCATTACTATCAAGAAGATGCCATACAGGATATTGCAGATTTTGTTGGTGACAGCCTTGCGTTGGCTCAACAAGCTGCAAAAACAGATGCAGCTATTATTGTTTTTGCCGGAGTACATTTTATGGCAGAAACAGCAAAAATTTTAAATCCTTCAAAAAAAGTTTTATTACCCGATTTAAAAGCCGGCTGTTCGTTGGCTGATTCTTGTCCGCCAAATGAATTTGCTGCCTTTAAAAAGAAACACCCAAATCATATTGTAGTTTCTTATGTAAATACTTCCGCAGAAATTAAAGCATTAACCGATATCGTTTGCACTTCTTCAAACGCTGAAAAAATTATTAATTCTATTCCAAAAGACCAACCCATAATTTTTGCGCCTGACAGAAACTTAGGTGCTTGGCTAATTAAAAAAACAGGAAGAGATATGCTACTTTGGGATGGTGCTTGTATGGTACATGAGGCTTTTTCTATCGAAAAAATATTAAACTTATACGCTGAAAATCCTGATGCTGAAATTATTGCACATCCTGAATCTCAAGCACATTTATTAAAAGTTGCCAAGTATGTTGGTTCTACTTCTGGACTCCTAAGCTACGTACAAAAAAGCAAGGCAAAAACATTTATTGTTGCTACTGAAGTTGGTATTTTACACAAAATGCGTCAATTAGTTCCCAACAAAATTTTAATTCCTGCTCCCGTTGATGACGATAATTGTAACTGTAGTGAGTGCTTTTATATGAAAATGAATACTATGAAAAAATTGTATTTATGCTTAAAATACGAATTACCTACTGTTGAAGTTGATGCAACATTAAGTAAAAAAGCATTGGTTTCCATAGAACGAATGCTGGAGCTTTCCAAGTAAAAGAGACGATAAATGAATGCTGAAAAAAAAATACACAAAACCGATTTTTTGGTAATTGGCTCCGGAATTGCAGGATTATCGTTTGCCTTAAAAATTGCTACCCATTTTAAAGATGCTTCCATAACAATAGTTACCAAAAGTGAAAAGAATGAGTGTAACACAAAATATGCACAGGGAGGTATTGCAACTGTATGGAACAAAACTGTAGATTCTTTTGAGCAACACATTAACGACACCTTAGTTGCAGGAGATGGCCTTTGCGATGAAAAAGTTGTTAAAATGGTTATAGAAGAAGCTCCAGAAAGAATTATAGAACTTATTGAATGGGGAACTAACTTTGACAAAAATAAAGAACAATTCTCTTTGGGAAAAGAAGGTGGACACTCTCAATTTAGAATTCTTCACCATAAAGATATTACAGGTGCTGAAATTGAAAGAGCTTTGATTGAACAAGTTGAAAAAAAAGAAAATATTACTTTTTTAGAACATCATTTCGCTATTGATTTAATTACCGAACATCAGGTAACCAAAAAAAGAATTACCAGAAAAGAAAAAACAACTTGTTATGGTGCTTATGTTTTAGATGAATCTAAAAATATTGTTAAAACATTTGCTGCAAAAGTAACTATGTTGGCTACAGGAGGAAACGGCCAAGTATATAGTACCACAACAAATCCCGTTATTGCAACTGGAGACGGTATCGCTATGGCATATAGAGCTAAAGCAGAAATTTCTGAAGTTGAATTTATTCAATTTCACCCAACAGCTTTGTACAATCCGGGAGAATACCCTGCTTTTTTAATTTCTGAAGCTGTACGTGGTGAAGGTGCTATTTTAAGAGATTATTTTGGTAAACGCTTTATGCAAAAATACGATGACCGCGAAGAATTAGCTTCACGTGATATTGTTGCAAGGGCTATTGATACTGAACTAAAAAAAAGCGGTACACCTCATGTTTATCTAGATTGTACACATATACCCTATGAAAAGTTTAAAAAGCATTTCCCCAATATTACAGAAAAATGCCTGAGTATAGGTGTTGATATTAGAAAAGATTATATTCCTGTATCTCCTGCTCAACATTATATTTGCGGTGGTGTTAGTATTAGTAAAAAAGCAAAAACTTCTATTAAAAATTTATATGCCTCTGGTGAAGTTACAAGATCTGGTCTTCACGGAGCAAACAGACTTGCTTCTAATTCTTTGTTAGAAGGCCTCGTATTTTCCCATAATGCATTTAAAAATTTAGCTAAAAGGTTTCATAGAATTGAATTACCAAATCATATCCCTGAATGGAATGATAGTGGGGTTGTAAAAAATATGGAGAAAATTTTAATTACACATGACAGAAACGAAGTTAAAACAATTATGAGTAATTATGTTGGTATAGTTCGATCTAATGAACGATTATTACGGGCAGAAAAAAGGTTACTTAATCTATACGAAGATAATAAACGACTGTATGATTATTCTGAACTTTCTGTTGATTTGTGTGAATTGCGAAATCTAATAACTACCGCTTACTTAATTACGCAGTTTTCAAAAAACAGAAAAGAAAACAGCGGTGGTTTCTACAATGCAGATTTAATAAAAAAGGAGCTTTAAAAGCTCCTTTTTTTAACTATTTAAATTTTATATTACCAAATTTTAACTCTATCTTCAGGCTTAACATACATTTTATCACCTTCCTTAATGTTAAATGCTGTATAAAATTCATCTACATTTTGCAAAGGCATATACGCTCTATACATTCCCGGAGAATGCGGATTGGTTTTTATTAAACTACGCAATGCATTTTCTCTCATTTTAGTTCTCCAAACAGTAGCCCAAGACATATAAAATCGTTGTTCAGGTGTAAATCCATCAATTTTTGCTGGTTTTTTATGATCTTTAAAATATATTTGTAATGCTTCGTAAGCAGCATTAACCCCACCTAAATCTCCAATGTTTTCACCTAGCGTATATTTGCCATTTAAATAAACACCTTTTAACGCTTCAACTGCGCTATATTGATCTACCAATTTATTTCCTAGAATTGTGAATTTTTCTAAATCTTCTTTAGTCCACCAATTATTTAAGTTACCATTAGAGTCAAACCTAGATCCAGAATCATCAAAACAGTGAGAAATTTCATGGCCAATCACAGCTCCTATTCCACCATAATTAACAGCTTCATCAGCTTTATAATCATAAAAAGGTGGTTGAAGAATAGCTGCTGGAAAAACAATTTCATTATTCACTGGATTAAAATAAGCATTTACTGTTTGAGGAGACATTCCCCATTCTGTTCTATCAACAGGTTTTCCTAATTTTTCAATATTTTTATTAAAATTCCACTTAGCAACATTCAATGAATTTTGAAAATACGAACCTCCACTTTTTACACTATTCACCGTTAATTTTGAATAATCTTTCCACTTATCTGGATATGCAATTTTAACGGTCATTTTATCTAGTTTTTCAATAGCTTTCTTTTTTGTTCCATCACTCATCCAAGGTAAAGCATTGATTCTGTTCTCATAAGCTTTCATTACATTTTTAATCATTTCTTCAGCCTTCGCTTTAGCTTCTGGCGGAAATTTCTTTGCAACATATAACTTCCCAAGCGCTTCTCCTATACTGCCATTCACAGTTGCCAATGCTCTTTCATCACGTGGACGTTGTTTTTTTGCGCCTCTAAGTTCTTTAGCATAAAAATCCCAATTAGCATTTTCTAACGTTGTATTTAATTTACTAGCAGCCCTATCTATTGTTGTCCATTTTAAATACAATTTAATATCGTCAATGGTGCTAGATTTCAAAATAGTATTTAAGGCTTTCATATATTTTGGTTCAGTTACAATTACCTTATCCATTTTTTCAATACCAATTCCCTTAAAATAATTTTCCCAATTAATAACTGAAACTATCTTTTGAAGTTCATCAATTGTTTTTGGATTATACCTTTTTCTAGCGTCTCTATTTTCTTCTTTTGTATTTCTTGGAACTGCTAATTTATATTCATAGTTAAATACTTTATTGGCATTTTTGGTAGCTTGTTCTTCGGAATCACCAAAGAATTTCAGCATTTTTGCAATGTGAGCAATGTATTTTTTTCTTTTTTCTTTAGTATCGTCATCTTGATCTACATAATAATCTCGAGACAAACCCAATCCTGCTGGCACTAAGTATCCCGCATTCATTTTACTATTTTTTAAATCATTCGTAACATAAAATCCAAAATAACCAACACCTCCGTAAGGTGCCATTTCTATAAATAATTTTTGTAAATCAGTTAAATTTTTTACAGCATCAATTTTTGCTAAAAATGGTTTTACTGGATCAATTCCTGCTTTATTACGCGCTACAGTATCCATAATAGTTTCATATAAATCTATTGCCTTTTTTTGGTCTGTATCTAATTTTAACTTTCCCTCAGCATCTTTGAGGTTTGACATATTATTTTGCTCAATGGCTTCATTTAAAATCTCCAATACATCTTCATTGGTTTTTTTTCGTAATTCATTAAAACTTCCCCAAGAAGTTCTATCAGCTGGTATTTCCGTTTTATCTAGCCAACTTCCATTTACATACCTAAAAAAATCATCATTCGGTCTTACTTTTTTATCCATATTTTCGGTTATAATTCCGTGAATTTCTTTATTATCACTATTTTCTTTTTTACAAGAAACAGCTAATACTGTTGTAGTTAAAACTACAATAAGTAATGTCTTTTTATTTAACATCTCAATTATTTTTTGGTTAATTTAACACTATATATAAGATTATAAAATAACACTTTTCTAAGTAAAAACTCACTTAAAATTTTGTTAAGGTTTTTGATTTAAAACCTCTTTAATTTTTGGTTTAAAATAATTTGGGCCTTTCATTACTTTACCATCTTCTCTGTAAATTGGTTTTCCATTTGCACCTAATTTACTCATATTACTACGCTGTATTTCATTGAAAACTGCTTCTATTTTGTGTTGCATTCCGTGTTCTAAAATTGTACCACATAAAATATAAAGCATATCTCCTAAAGCATCTGCTACTTCAACAAGGTCATTATTTTTAGCAGCTTCTAAATATTCTTCATTTTCTTCTGCCATTAAATCAAACCGCAATTGAATTTTATTTAACGGAATATTAGCAGTTGGTTGCTCTTGGTACCCTAATTTATAGACTTCCATAAATTTTTGTACAGCTTTTAATTTATCTTTCATTTTGTATTCTCTAGTTAATTGAATTTTAATTTATTCGTAAAAAATAGATTGGAAACCCTAATAAATTTTCTTTTTTAATAATTCTAAAACCGAATTTTTTATACAATTGAACATTGTATGTTGCAGCTGCATCAATTAAAACTGGTAGTGTATTATTTTTATAATATTTTTTTACATTTAACATTAAACGCGCAGCTGTTACTCCTCCTTTAAATTCATTTTTAACTCCAAAAATTACAGGTCTAATGTGCTTTTCTTTTGGGTAGTTTCTTGTGGCAATTTTTTGACGTTTTATTACCTTGTAGATATTTTTGACACCAATACATTTAACTACCAATTGAATATCTAACCCTATTGTTTTTAGTGTTATTTTTTCTCTGTGTGAATATTTAATTAAAAGGCATCCTTTTTTATTTCCTGAAATAAATATTTCCCCAAAAAGCATTGATCTCTCAAATAAGTAACCCATCAAAACTCGCATATGTTCGGTTCTGTTTTCACCATATCCTACTAATAAATTAATAGTGCTTTTATTCTTGTCAGGTTCAAAGGCTGAGGTTAATATATCTACTACAAGTTGCTTGTCTTTAAAAGTTGCTTTAGTCAATTTAATTGAGTTTAGTAGAGGTATCTAATTTACTTTTACTATTTATAAAAACTTCTGCAATAATATTGAAGGAATATTTTTTAATAGCAATGCAATAAGTCTCCATCGTTTCGTTATATAAGCTTTTTTCTTTTTCTTTTTTATAGCTGAATAAATTTGTTTTGTTGCTTTTTCTGTGGTTGACATCCAAAATGTTTTTCCTATTGCCATTGAAGTATCTACAAATCCGGGTTGAATATCTGTAACAACAATATCAGCCTTACTTCTTTTTCCCTTCATCCATAGTGATTCTAAGTAATTTGCCTGAAATGCTTTTGAAGCAAAATACGCTGGCACATGGCGATTGCCTCGAATGGAGGCTATTGATGAAATCCCTACCAAATGTCCATACCCTTGTTTTCTGAACAAATTATAGGCTAATCCATAAATTTTTGTTGCTGCAATAACATTGGTTTGTAGTGTTGGTAATTCTTTATCCCATTCTAATTTGTAATTTGGGTTTCCTACACCTGAGCTAAATACAATTAAGTCTATTGTTTTTAATTCATTTTTTAACTCAGTAAATAATTCTTCACTAGACCTTAGATCTGTAACATCCTGAACTTTAACAATATATTTATCAGGATTTGTTTCTTTAATTTGTTGTAATAACTTCTCTCTTCTTCCCGTAATTACAACTTTATAATTATCGGCTACTAATAATTTAGCTAATTCTTTTCCTATTCCAGAGGTTGCCCCAATAATTAATGCGTTTTTCATCATAAATTTATGTACTTTTGACGTTAAATATACACATTTATATGTTTAGTAAAGGTCAATTAATTTTTGCAGCTCTTTTTATAGTTGTATTTACTATTTCAATGATTTGGAGTTATCGAAAAGATATTAAAATTCATAGAAAATATTATAAAAATACATTTATTGTTGTAATTGCGATCTTCCTTATTATTACCATATTCACCTTAATTACATTCTCTTTACACTAAAAAACCACTTCAAAAATTGAAATGGTTTTACTCAAATTTAACGATTCTTATACAATCAATTGGGTTCTATATGAATTAATACGTCTCCTATACTATCAATTGTTGATTTCAATTTATCTTTAAGTTTATGTGCTAATTCATGACCTTCTTCAACAGTAATAGTACCATCAACAACAGCATGTAAATCTACATGGTATTTCATTCCAGATTTGCGAATTAAACATTTCTCTGTATCTAAAATCCCTTCAACTGTTGAAGATATTTCACGTATTTCGGTTATTAAATCATCGTGTAAATTTTCATCCATTATTTCACCTAAAGCAGGCCTGAAAATTAAATAACTGTTGTACAAAATAAATACCGCAGCAAAAAATGCGGCATATATATCTGCATTTTTAAATGCTTCCCCTAACAAAAGAGCCATAGAAATCCCTATAAATGCAGTTACCGAAGTAATAGCATCGCTTCTATGATGCCAAGCATCAGCTTTTAAAGAAGAGCTTTTAGTTTCAATACTTTTTTTTACAACAAAACGATAAGATGCTTCTTTCCAAATAATTATAATTCCTAAAACTATCAATGTCCAAGGTTTTGGCATCTCTCGTGGCTTCCCAAGATGTATAATCCCTTCATATACAATTATGGTTGCAGAAGTAACTAAAAATCCAACGACCAAAAACGTAATTAAAGGCTCTGCCTTTCCATGACCGTAAGGATGGTTTTTGTCAGCTGGTTTATTAGCATATTTTAAGCCCAATAACACCAAAGTTGAAGCAAAAATATCTGTGGTAGATTCAATTGCATCTGCAATTAAAGCATATGAATTCCCTAAAACACCTGCCAGTCCCTTAATAATAGCCAAAAGAATATTTCCAATAATACTAAAATATGAGGCGTTTATGGCTGTTTGATTTTTACTCATTAACTCTTTTTAATTTGTGTCTGGTAATGTGGTATAACGTTTTGCATAATCTAACATTTGTGTCGTAAAATCTATTGGTTGCGTTACCTTAATAGCTGTTATATTACCTGCAGCATCTTTTTCTGCAACTAATACTGGATTAACAAACCCACTATATGGTGCCGATTTAAATTTACTATTACGCTCCAATACTTCTTTATGAATTGCCTGATCTACCTTAACTCCATATGTTTCAACCAATGTTTTTCCTGCTTCAAAATCTCCTTCAGATTTAATACGTTGTATTTCTCTTAATAAATCTCCAAACAACGTTCTCAATTTAGCATAATCTCTAATTACAAAGTACGTTTTATTGTTTTTTACCACTTTTTCAATTACATTATCTTTTTTACCTTTTTCAAAAGCCCAAGAGGCAACCAATTGTCTATTTCTCATATGAGCCTCTTCAATATCATCTCCTAAATTTAAACGAATTAATTGTGTAATTAAGCCATTTCTAATGTATCCATCATAAGCAGCTTTTCCTATTCCTGCTGCATTTGGTGAAAGCTTCATTTCAACCAATTTTTCATCGGGTAAGTAATATAAGCCAACCAAATCTGCCCGTGCTTCTTCTAGGGTTGAAGAATAGTTTTTTAAGGTCTCTTTTGGCTGACCAACGCCTGGGTTAATTTTGCCACTAGCATGCCCTATAACTTCGTGTAAAGCTGTATGCAATTTATCGGCTAAATGTCCATATTTTATTTCAGCATTAACCTCTGCTTCATCAAAAGCAAATTCCTTTAACTTATCTGTTCCACCGGCCTGATTGTATGCTTCAATAAGATTTCCTAATGAAACTGATTTTGATCCATGTTGCTGACGTATCCAATTGTTATTTGGTAAATTAACACCAATAGGTGTTGAAGGTGAAGCATCTCCTGCTTCTGAAGCTACATTAACTGTTTTGTAAGAAACACCTACAACATTTTTCTTTTTATAATTTTCATCAATAGTTGAATTATCTTCAAACCATTGTGCATTTTTTGATACTACAGCCATTTTTTTTGACATATCAAAATCTTTAATTTGAACGATTGTTTCATACGATCCTCTATATGCTTTCGGATCGTTGTATACCTCAATAAAACCATTTATGTAATCAATATCACCTTCAGTGCTTGTTGCCCAAACAATATTATAATCGTCCCAAATTTTTAAATCTCCTGTTTTGTAATATTCAATTAATAATTTAAGAGCTTTTGCCTGTTTTTCATTTTCAGCCACCGTAACTGCTTTTTCTAACCAAAAAACAATTTTTTCAATGGCTTTACCATACATTCCATCAACTTTCCAAACTTTTTCCTCGATGGTACCATCCTCGTTTTTTATCAATTTAGAGTTCAGCCCGTATTCAATTGGAGTTGCATCATTTTTATCAATTTTTGAAGCATAAAATGTATCTACATCTTGTTCAGTTATATTTGGTGAATAAAAATTAACGGCTGAACCTTTCAACAAACCTTTAGAAGCATCTAAATTTACTTTCTTTGCATCCGCATCATTAAAAATAACATCGTACGCCTCTCCAGTAAGTTTTGTATTCGTTTCTTTTAATAAAGCATTAAAATATTCCTGTGAAAATGCTGGTTTAAATTTATCATTTGAATAGTGGTGATGTATTCCATTTGAAAACCATATTCTTTTTAAATACGTTTCAAAATTCTTCCAATCACCAGTTGTTTTATCTCCTTTATAGTTGGTGTAAATATGCTCTAATGCACGTCTTATTTTTAAGTTATGTCTATAATTTTGATCATACATTATATCACGGCCAACCATACCTGCCTGAGATAAATAATACACCAATTCTTTTTGTTTTAATGAAAGCTCATCGAAACCAGGAATTTGATATCGCAATATTTTCACATCTGCAAATTGCTCAACTTCATATTTAAATGGTGCTTGAGTTTCTTTATTATTTTTATTCTCTTTTGTGTTATTTGAACAAGAAAATAAAACTGAAGTCATCAACATTACTACTAAGAAATATTTAATTTTCATTTTATAATTAATTTAATTTTAAGCATCAAATTTAATGATTTTAAAATGATTATTTTAGTAATTTAGCAATAAGACAACTTAAAAACTGTTCCAAATGAGATTTTTAAAATACATCTTCTTTTTACTGCTTATTATAATAATTGGTGTGTCAATTTACATTGCCACTTTAGACGGAAGTTATAATGTTAAACAATCAAAAATAATAAAAGCACCTATTGAAGTCGTTTTTAATACAGTAAATGATTTTAAAAGTTGGGAAAACTGGGGACCTTGGTATGAAATAGACTCAACAATTGTGGCTTCTTTTCCTAAAGTTACTTCTGGAGTTGGAGCATCCTACACTTGGAGTGGAGCAGATGGTAATGGCACTATGAAAACGCTGTCTTTAATTCCTAACAAAGAAATTATCCAACAAATTGATTTTAGGACTGGAAGTACTCCTGAAGTTTACTGGCAATTTAGTAGTAACGATAATGGTACTGAAATTACTTGGGGAATGAAAGGTAAAAGTAATTTTATGGAAAAATTGTACTGGCTTACGCAAGGTGGTATTGAAAAAAATATGGAACCTATGTATAAAAGAGGTCTTGAATTATTAAATAATTACATTTTAAAAGAGTTAGAGAAACATTCAATTGAAATTAAAGGTGTGGTGGATTACGGTGGTGGCTATTATTTATACCAAACTACCTCAAGCAAAATAAATGACTTTGGAATAGAAATGAATAAGATACTTACTATGATTTTAGATTATATGAAAAATAACAGTATTGATGCTTCTGGAAAACCATTTACCATAACACACAAATGGGATGAAGAAAACAAAACAACCATGTTTTCTACCTGTGTTCCTGTTAAAGAGCGTATTATTACTACTGAAAATATTTTAACCGGATTTTTAAAACCTCAAAAAACATTTAAAACAATTCTTAAAGGCGATTACAAATTTTCTTTTAAAGCCTGGCAAGCTACTTTTAAAGCTTTAAAGGAACAAGGGTTTATTGAAACATCAGGCGGTGAACCTTTTGAAGTTTATACCATTGGCCCACGTGAAAATGTAAACCCTTCGAAATGGGTTACAGAAATTTATGTTCCCATAAAATAATTACACCTCATTATATCTAAAACAATCTATTACATGGTCATTCACCATGCCTGTGGCTTGCATATGAGCATATACCACTGTTGGCCCTACAAATTTAAACCCTCGCTTTTTTAAATCTTTAGAAATCATATTTGAAAGCGATGTTGCTGCAGGTATTTCTCTTAAGTTTCCCCAATTATTTATAATTGGTTTACCATTGGTAAAACTCCAAATATAATTTGAAAATGAATCAAATTCTTTTTGAATTTTTATAAAGGCAATCGCATTTGAAATGGTTGCTCTAATTTTTAATTTATTTCTAATAATTCCGGTATTTTGAATTAACTCTTCAAATTTAGCCTCATTATAGGTTGCTATTTTTTTATAATTAAAATTATCAAAAGCTTTTCTAAAATTCTCTCGTTTTTTTAAAATTGTAATCCAGCTTAAACCTGCTTGAAAAGTTTCTAAAACTAAAAATTCGAATAATTTGGCATCATCATAAACAGGCACACCCCACTCTGTATCATGGTATGTAACATAAAGTGGATTGTCTCCACACCAACTACAACGTATTTTACTCATAACTATTTATAAATTAGTGCTTCAAGTTATTACAAAAAATTTGTATATTAAAGCTGGAATGATTTTTGTTTCTTAAACATTATTAAAAGCAACTAATTATGAGAACTTTAATTTACTTTTTAGCAATTAGTTTATTTATTTTTAGTTGTTCTTCAACTACAAAAACAATAACAACAAATAATACTAAACTACCAGAAGAAGCGGTAATAATTGCTAATGACAGCCTAGAATATGAAATTACCATCATTGATTTGGGATTTAAACTGTATTTAAATACCATTGCAAAACCCGCTAATTATTACTCTCAAAAGTATTACGAAACAAAAAATCAATTTTATGTTACTAGATGGAATATTAGGGCACAAAACCCTTTAAGGTATGATGATTCTATTTATGAAAACATTATAGATTATGATTTTAATACTGATTATGGGCTCGATGTAAACTACAAACTTTACAACTACTTTAAATTTGTTGAGTATAAATATCACCAAGTATTTTAATTTTTATAAATAAAAAAACCTCTTGTTTAAGAGGTTTTTTTGAAGTTGTTTCTTTGTTTGATCTATAATCGAGGACCTGCATTCACCAATGCTTTTCCTTCTTCATTATCTGTATATTTTTCAAAATTTTCAATAAATAAACTGGCTAATTTTTTAGCTTTTTCATTCCATTCATTTGCATTTTCATAAGTATCTCTTGGATCTAAAATGGCTGAATTAACTTCATCTAATTCAAGTGGAACCTCTAAATTAAAAATTGGAATTGTTTTTGTTTCAGCTTTTTCAATTGATCCATCTAAAATACGATGTATAATTGCTCTTGTATCTTTAATTGAAATTCTTTTCCCTGTACCATTCCATCCTGTATTCACTAAATAAGCTGTTGCATTGTGCGCATCCATTTTTTCAACTAATTCATGTCCGTATTTGGTAGGGTGCAATGATAAAAATGCTTCTCCAAAACAGGCCGAAAATGTAGGAGTTGGTTCGTTAACACCTCTTTCTGTTCCAGCTAGTTTCGCCGTAAATCCAGATAAGAAATGATACTTAGTTTGTTCGTGCGTTAACTTAGAAACTGGCGGCATAACTCCAAATGCATCAGCTGTTAAAAAAATAACTTTAGATGCATGACCAGCTTTTGATATAGGTTTTACAATATTTTCAATATGATATATTGGATAGGAAACACGCGTATTTTGAGTAACTGAACCATCTGAAAAATCAATTTTACCGTTGGCATCAACTGTTACATTTTCTAACAGCGCATCCTTTTTTATAGCTCCATAAATTTCTGGTTCTGCATTTTTGTCTAAACTAATTGTTTTAGCATAGCAACCTCCTTCAAAATTAAATATTCCTTCACTATCCCATCCGTGTTCATCATCACCTATCAATTCGCGTTCTGGATCAGTTGACAAGGTTGTTTTCCCTGTTCCTGACAGACCAAAAAACACTGCTACATCTCCATCTTTCCCTTTATTTGCAGAGCAGTGCATAGCTGCAATACCTTGTAAAGGAAGGTAATAATTCATCATTGCAAACATTCCCTTTTTCATTTCTCCACCATACCAAGTTCCTCCAATTACCTGCATTTTTTCAGTCATGTTAAAAACTGTAAAGTTTTCAGAGTTTAGACCTTGTTCTTTCCAGTTTGGATTTGTTGCTTTTGATCCGTTTAAAACCACAAAATCTGGTTCTCCAAAATTTTCTAATTCTTCGTTAGTTGGACGAATAAACATATTTTTAACAAAATGAGCTTGCCAAGCAACTTCCATTATAAATCGCACTTTCAAACGAGTATCTTCATTTGCACCGCAAAAAGCATCAACTACGTATAATTTTTTATTAGAAAGTTGTGTAGCGACTAAACCTTTTAACTCCTTCCAAACGGCTGGAGTAGTTGGCTTATTATCATTTTTTGCTTTTTCAGAAGTCCACCATATACTATCTTTAGTTATTGTATCTTCTACAATAAATTTATCTTTTGGTGAACGACCTGTAAATATTCCTGTTTTTACATTTACAGCTCCAAGTTCTGTTAAATACCCTTTTTCAAACCCATTTAAACTTGGGTCTAATTCTTCTTTATAAAGCTCCTCATATGAAGGATTATAACTAACCTCATTAATGTCTTTAATTCCTAGATTATTCAGCGAAACAAGTATTGACTCTTTAATAACTTTCATTATTCTTTTATATGGACGTTAATATTTATATAATTCTATTCAAATTTAAGCATAAATTATGCGTATCAATTATGATTTTTATCAGGTAATTTTATAATTTACGATAACGTTTTCCTTTTCTCTTTTTACTTTTTATTAATTTATTTTTTTAACCACTTGTTTTACCGAAAACGTTTTCGTAAAAAAATTAAAAAAAACTCTTGATTATTTTTTATAAAAATTTTTGGCTAAAGTATGTTTATTTGTTTAAGGCAACAAACATTTTAAATTGATTTTTAACTAATTGTCACTATTTATCCTTCCTCCAAAAAGATAATGTTATTTTTAACCAGCCTATAATAAAAAAGATTCCTCCCAACGGAGTTACAAACCATATACTTTTAGCATTTACCCCAAAAGTTATGGCATATATTGATCCTGAGAAGAATAAAATACCTATAAAAAACAAATAGCTTATTGTGTTTTTAGTTTTCTCATTAAATTTTGAATAGGTGTTAACAAATAACAGTACAATTACATGATACATTTGGTAACGAACTGCTGTTTCAAAACTTTTTAACTCTGTTACACTTAAAATTTCTTTTAAACTATGAGCCCCAAAAGCGCCTAAAATAATTGTTAATGCACCTATTAATGATGTAATTACTAAGTTTTTCTTCATTTTATAACTGTTTATAAAGTGTTATTTAAACGTATAATATAGTCAAAGTAATAATTTGTATATTTAATTCAAAATTCAAAAATATGGAAAATAATTCTGACACACTAGTTACAGTTTTAACAGCTAGTTTAATTCATGAAATTCACATTGCAAGAGCACTTTTAGCCAATGAAGGAATAAATAGTTTTATTTTTGATGAAAACATCACAACTACCATTGGAACTGCTTTTGTTGATGGCTACAAACTTAACGTAAATGTTCATGATTTTGACAAAGCTAAACAACTATTATTAAGCTTAGATACTGATAATAATTAATAACATTATCACCAAATTAATGTTTTAAATTTGTATTTTCGTCAATCAAATAAATCCTTAAACATCCTAAAATGAGAAACATTTTGTTAATTGGTGCAGGTAGATCATCCTCATCTTTAATAACGTATTTACTTAATAAATCCATTGTTGAAAATTTACATATCACCATTGCTGATATTTCATTAAAAAATGCTGAAAATAAAATTCAAGATCATAAAAACGGTACTGCCTTAGAATTAGATATTTTTAATGAAGCAGAGAGACAAACAGCCATTAAACACGCAGATATTGTAATTTCAATGCTACCTGCACATTTACATTTAAATATTGCTAAAGATTGCTTAACCTTTGGGAAAAATATGGTTACGGCTTCATATATTTCAAAAGAAATGAAAGAGTTAAATGATGAAGCTGTTGAAAAGAACTTAATTTTTATGAATGAAATTGGGTTGGACCCTGGAATAGATCATATGAGTGCTATGCAAGTAATAGATGCTATTAGAGAAAAAGGAGGTAAAATGCTGCTTTTTGAATCGTTTACTGGCGGACTGGTTGCTCCCGAAAGTGATGACAATTTATGGAATTACAAATTCACCTGGAACCCTAGAAATGTTGTTTTAGCTGGGCAAGGTGGTGCTGCTAAGTTTTTACAAGAAGGAAGGTATAAATACATACCTTATCACAAATTATTTAGACGTACAGAAATATTACATATTGAAGGGTATGGAAAATTTGAAGGATATGCCAACAGAGATTCCTTAAAGTATAAAAGTGTTTATAATTTAGACGACATTCTAACCTTATACAGGGGAACCATTAGACGGGTTGGTTATTCTAGAGCCTGGAATATTTTTGTGCAATTGGGAATGACTGATGATAGTTATACCATTGAAGATTCTGAAAATATGAGTTATCGTGATTTTACAAATTCTTTTTTACCTTACAATCCAAATGATTCCGTAGAATTAAAATTACGTCACTGTTTAAAAATTGATCAGGATGATATTATTTGGGAAAAACTACTTGAATTAAACATTTTTAGCCCTACAAAAAAAGTAGCATTAAAAAATGCAACACCAGCTCAAATACTTGAAAAAATACTGAAAGATAGCTGGACTTTGAAAGAAGATGATAAAGATATGATTGTGATGCAACATCTTTTTGGTTATGAATTAAATGGTAAAAAACATCAAATTGAAAGTAGTATGGTTTGCATAGGAGACAATCAAACGTATACAGCAATGGCTAAAACAGTTGGTTTACCTGTTGCAATTGCAACTTTAAAAATTCTAAATAAGGAAATTAAAACTCCTGGTGTACAAATTCCAATCAATAAAGAAGTTTACGAGCCTATTTTAAAAGAATTAAAAGAAAATGGCATAATATTCAAAGAGAAAAATGTGCCTTATTACGGTTACAATCTTGAATCTCTTAATTAAAATATCAAAAGGATTTTTATTTACTAATTATTACATTTTTAAATAAAAATCCTTTACTAATTCAATATATTTTGGTGTGTATTCATGACGTTTAATTTCAATAATTAATTCATCATTCTCAATTGGTTTTTCAAAAAATGAAAATTGTAATAAACTTCTTTTTATCACAGAATTTTCAGCCCCTTTTACATGAGTAATTCTATGGAGAAATAAATTTTGCTGTTTGGCAATTTTAACAAAATTATCCTCTTCTTCATAAGGAATAATAAAAGCACAACTTCCTTTTTTAGATACTAATTTTGAAACTCCAAAAAGCAACTCTGTATAAGTCAAACTTTCCGTATGACGTGCCATAGCTCTTTCTTTTGGCAATTCTTTAAAGGTTGATGTATAAAATGGAGGGTTAGAAATAATTAAATCGTACTTATCATCTATTTCATCTGCAAATTCTTGTAATGATGCGTGGTAACAAAACAACCGATCTCCCCAATCGCTAGCTTCAAAATTTTCAACAGTTTGTATGTATGCATCAGCATTCAATTCAACAGCATCAATAACTTCGGCATTGCTTCTTTGTGCTAACATTAACGCTATTAAACCAGTTCCAGAACCAACATCTAGTATACTACATACTTCTGTTTCTATTTTTACCCAAGCTCCTAATAAAACACCATCTGTGCCTACCTTCATTGCTGTTTTATCTTGTTGAATGGTAAATTGCTTAAAGTGAAAGGGTTTGTTCATCTAAAGTTTAAGTACTAATTTTTAAAGTCCAAATTTATACTATTTAGATAAAAAAAAGATTTTTTTATCTATTTTGTTATACACTTATAGTAAATTTATACTCAATTCTTATAATTTAAATTATTCTTTCATTTATTTTTATTCGTATGAAAAAATTAAAACAACTTTCAATTATTGTATTGCTTCTAATACAAAGTTTTGCAAACTCTCAAAATTATTATTTTAAAGAATATCAACCTTTCAACAAAAACATCCCAAGTCCTGAAGAATTTTTAGGGTATCAAATAGGTGATTACCATACACGTCATGATTTAATTGTTGCTTATCTAGAAAAACTGGCTACACTTTCTGAAAGAGCCACTCTTGAAGTTTATGGTAAAACAAATGAAAACAGAAAATTGTTAATACTAACCATTACCAGCATAGAAAATCATAAAAATTTAGCATCTTTAAAAGAAAAACATTTACAAGTTGTTAGTGAAAAAACAAATATAACCGATTTTAGTGATTTGCCTGTTTTTATAAATTTAGCATATAATGTGCATGGCAATGAACCCTCAAGTGCTGAAGCTGCGTTATTGGCTGCTTACACATTAGTTGCTTCTGAAAACCCTAAAGTAAAAGAATACCTTGATAAAACTATTATTTTCCTTGACCCTACAATAAATCCTGACGGTAGAGATCGCTATACAAACTGGGTAAATCGCTACAAAGGAAATCCTTTAATAGCAGATAAATTTGATATTGAGCACAATGAGGTTTGGCCTAAAGGAAGAACCAATCACTATTTATTTGATTTAAACAGAGATTTATTATTAGCTGTTCAACCTGAAAGCAATGCTAGGTTAAAATGGTTTCATCAATGGTATCCAAATGTAGTTACAGATTTTCATGAAATGGGTACTACCAGTACTTACTTTTTTGAACCAAAACCACTATCTGCTTCTTTAAAACCTGTTACTCCAGATGAAAATTACACTTCTCTAACTTTAACTTTTGCCAAACAATTTAGTGCCGATTTAGATAAAATTGGATCTCTGTATTTCACCAAGGAGAGATACGATGCTACATATCCGGGTTACGGATCAACTTATGGGGATTTACAAGGCTCATTAGCGCTATTGTTTGAACAAGCAGCTTCAAGGGGTCTTGTACAAGAAACTTCAACTGGAAATTTGCATTTCTCATTCACAATTAGAAATCAATACGTTTCAACTTTTGCAA
>JAMOMG010000175.1 GCA_027068695.1 Flavobacteriaceae bacterium | reverse complement strand
GCAAAACCAGAAGCAGTTGTTACATTAGTCATTAAAGTAGCATTCCCAATTTTTGTGATTACACGCTGTAATGATTTAGCTTGGTTTCCGTGTTTTTTTATTTCTTGTTGATATTTATTTATAAGAAATATGGCATTTGGCACACCAATTACAATAATTAGCGGAGGAATTAACGCCATTAAAACAGTAATTTCATATCTAAATAAGCCAATAAAACCAAATGCCCAAATAACACCAATACTAACTACCAAAAGAGTAATAGCAGTTGCTCTTATTGAGCGAAAAAAGAAAAAGAAAATTAAAGCAGTTACTCCTAATGCCAACCCCACAAAAAGACCAATTTCATCAATGATGTTTTGGGCATTCATAGTACGTATATATGGCATACCAGAGACTCTAATATCTATATTATTTTCTTTCTCAAACTGACTAATTATAGGGTTTAAGGTGTTGAAAACAAAATCTTTACGAGCGGCAGTATTTACAATATCTTTCTTTAAGTAAATAACAGTTCTAATAGTTCCTGATTTTTTATTGTATAAGAAATTATCAAAGAAAGGAAGATTGTCAAAAAGTTCATGCTTAATTTTTAAAACATCTTCAACAGTTTCAGGATCCTTGTTGTAAATGGGTTCAACATCAAACCGCTGTTTCTTGGTGTTTTTCTTTAGCTTTTTTATATCTCCAACTGCAATAGTAAAATCAACTTCAGGAAAACTATCAAACTTTTTTGATAAACTATTCCATGCATTGAATTTTTTTGGAGTAAATATGGTTGAATCTTGAGTAGCAATAATTATAAGATTCCCTTCTTCTCCAAAAAGTTCTAAAAAGTGATTGTATTCAATGTTAATTTTATGATTTTCAGGGAGTAAGTTAGCTTCGGTATATGAAAAACGCATATATTGCATTTGAGAAGCTAAGAAGTAGGTTGCGGCAGCTATTAGTACCAGTATTATAAATCTTCCTTTTAAGATTATTCTAGAAACATGAGTCCAAAAATTCATTCAACTGTTTTTTGCAAAGTTAAAAAAATTGTTGAGCTTTTAAGGGTGTATATTCTTTAAAATCCCAATCTTAATTTGTAAGTTAATTTTAAGGCTAAATTATCACTCCACTCGGGGTTTTTGTAGTATCCATACCTGTAAAAAGCACTTAGCCCAAAACCTTTAAAGAGTCCGTTTAATTCTAAGCCACTTTCAATGTACCCTTTATTTAATTTTTTGAATACTAACCCATTTTGCTGTAAAGGGTTGTCAATGTCTCCAATTGTAGCTCTAGTAACTAATGTAAATTGCGGTTTAAACTTTGAGCTAATTTTGAGTGGTTTTAATATGTGTTTTAGATGAATTGAAACAAATTTATCTGAAATAAACTCGTTGTAACCCATAGTTTCAAAGCTGTTTTTACCAGCAAGTGTAATTCTTTTCCTCCAAGGATTTTTAAATGTATAATTAGGTGTTGAATTGTAAAGATGTGAGATTGGTGCTTCACCAAAAACAACACCCCCTTCAATTAATATATTTGTGGTTGCTTTTCTTAGTCGTTTAATTTTATGTAAAACTCTTAAATTTATTTGAGTGAAATTAAAATTACTAGCTAAGATATTCTCAAAACTCTTGGTTAGTTGAAAGGTAAATTGAGGAAATGCATTTTTCATTTTTAGCTTACCTATGGGTGAATTTAGATATTCATTTTTAGGATTAAACTGTAATCCCAAGCTTGCTGTTGTTAGTTTGTATTCAGATAAGTTTCGGGTAGCTGATATAAATTGATAATTAAATAGGGGTTTATAGTTGCCAGTGCTTAATTGAAATTTAGCTTCCAAATTAGGTTGAATATCATGTTTAAAATAAGTATTAATTGTTTTATAGTTATAAAATTTACTAATATTTAAATTTCGTGGATTTATAGGAGAAAAAGAAGTGTTTTCAGCTATAAAATCTAGAGAAGCAGCTTCTTTTAAATCATTTGTATAGTTTATTCCAAACCAAGAATTAGTGTTTTTACGAACTCTAAATGAGGCTCCAAAGCTGTATTTAAAATCGGTGTCTTTTGTACCGTAAGCGGCATAGGATTCTATCTTAAATTTTGAAGAAAAATTAGTATTAGTTTCACCCCCAAATCCAATTCGCAGCCCTTCATAGTTGTTTAAGTTAATAATTTTACCAAGATTTAAATTAATGTATTTTGTTGGGTAATATCCTTTTAACAAATTTCTGGCTAAATTTATTTTTTTCTCTACGCCTTCTTCCTCTGAAATACTATCAAGAAAAATATATGTTTTTTTGCCACGATTTGTGAGTGAGTCAGTTCTATAGATATTCCAAAAAACGGCTGTTTTTTTATTAGCATCGTCATTAAATTGTATGGTTGTGGAAGCATTTTTTACTATTAATGGAGTGTTTATTTTAATATTTGAATTAACGGATTTGGATATAAAATAAGTAACATCTTCAGGGTTCTTTTTTCGGGTATTAATTATAGAATCATTTTTTTGACTTTTACTAAATTTTACAGCACCTCCAAATAAAGAAATATTCTTATTATTATCTCCCTTTTTTAATACAATATTCATGTCTTTAGGAAACCAAGTATTGTATCTTTCAATATATTTATAATTTTGAATAGCTTTTACATTAACTATACCTTTTAACTCTGCAACGGCTTTAGTTATAGCAAAATTTTGAGTATCTATATATAAAACACCTTCTATTCCTAAAAATTCTTTCTTTTCTTTTGGTTTAAAGTAAATAAGAATTGAGGTTCTATTTTGAGTTGTAACAGTATCTAATATTTTATAATTATACTGTTTCATGGCATTATTAGCAATTGGGTTTGTGTATTTTGTACCAGCAATTGTATAAAATTCATTATAAAATGAAAAATCTTGAAAAGTGATTGCAAATAATTCATAGAGAGGCTGTTTTAAACCGGCCATTCTTGAAGCTAAAATAATTTCTTTTTTCTTTTTCCCTTTTTGAAATTGAAATTCTGAAATCTTTTCTGAAATGTAAATATGATGCTTATTTATTTCTTTTTTAAACTTGTAATTAGAAGAATCTAATTTTTTAAATGTTTTTTGCCCTTTTTTTAAGACAAATATAGAATCTACCTTTCCATTTATAGAATCTGGATTTGCGGTAACTAATATTTTATTATAGGTAATAAACTTAAATGAATTTAATGATTTTTCAATATTGTTTTTTGGCTTATTTTTAATAGTATTTCTAATAATTTTTAAGGCTGGATTTTCTTTGGCAGTAATTAAAACTTCTTTTAAATTTTCAACGGAAGGCTTTAATTTTATTTTTAAAAATTTATCACCAGATTTTATGAAAACACTTTCAGGTTTATAGCCAACGTAGGAAATGGTAATTTGATTGAAAGGTTTTTTTGTTTTTATATGGAATTTCCCATCAACATCAGTTAATGTTACATAATTTGTATTTGTTAAAATTGAAGCAAAAGGTAGTGGGTGTTTTGTTTTACTATCTACAACTATCCCCTGAATTAAATTTTGAGAAACAGAGAATAAAGGAATAAATAGTAGTAAAAAGAATATTTTTTTCATTTAACTATTTTTTAGTTAACACAAACAAATATAGAATATTAAAAAAGCACCCAGAGGAGTGCTTTTTGTTTTTTAGATAAGTTTAACTTTTAAAACTTAAACTTTCATAATTTCTTGATCTTTTATTTTGTACAATTCATCAACTTTAGCAATAAATTTGTCAGTTAATTTCTGAATATCAATTTCAGCATTTGCTTTCATGTCTTCAGATGCATCATCTTTCTTAATTTCGTGCATGGCATCTTTACGATCGTTCCTAATACTTACTTTTGCAATCTCAGCTTCAGCTTTAGCTTGTTTAGAAAGTTCTTTACGTCTTTCTTCAGTTAAAACAGGAACGTTAATGATAACTATTTCACCATTATTCATAGGGTTAAAACCTAAGTTTGCTACCATAATAGCTTTTTCAATTTCATGAAGCATCTGCTTTTCCCAAGGTTGTACAGTAATAGTGTGCGCATCCATAGTGCTAACATTGGCAACCTGAGTAAGTGGTGTTTGAGAGCCATAGTAATCAACTGTAACGCTTCCAAGCATAGAAGGGCTTGCTTTACCAGCTCTAATGTTTCTAAATTCTTTTTCTAAGTGTGTGATAGCATTTTGCATTAATTCTTCAGTACTATCAATAATAAAACTTAACTCTTCATTCATGATTGAAAAATTTAAATTATACAGTTATTTATCAACTTTTGTTCCAATTTTTTCTCCTGAAACTAATTTTTCTAGATTTCCTTTAGTATTCATATCAAAAACAACAATGGGTAAATCATTTTCTTGGCTCAGGGTAAAAGCTGTCATATCCATTACTTTTAAACCTTTACTCATTACATCTTTATAGGTAATTGAGTCAAATTTAATGGCATCTTTAAATTTTTCAGGATCTGAGGTGTAAATACCATCTACACGAGTTCCTTTCAATATAGCATTTGCGTTAATTTCAATGGCTCTTAAAACTGCAGCTGTATCTGTAGTGAAATATGGATTACCTGTACCTCCTCCAAAAATTACAACTCGTCCTTTTTCTAAATGGCGAACAGCTCTTCTTTTAATAAAAGGTTCTGCAACCTGTTCCATTTTTATGGCAGTTAATAAGCGCGTTTTAATTCCAGCATCTTCCAGAGCACTTTGTAGCGCTAGGCCATTTATAACTGTGGCAAGCATTCCCATGTAATCTGCTTGAACTCTATCAATGCCATTACTAGCACCTGCTACACCTCTAAAAATATTTCCACCACCTATAACTATGGCAACTTCAACACCTTTATCAACAATTTTTTTTATTTCTTTAGCATATTCAGCTAATCTTGCAGGGTCAATACCATACTGGCGATCACCCATAAGGGCTTCACCACTTAATTTTAAAAGAATTCTTTTATAAGTCATAATTTCTTTGAAAGTTATGCAAATATAATAAATTGTTTAGAAGTAAAGTTTGATAAAAAGGTATGTATTTTTATTTGACAAGATAATTTAGAAATTACAAACGTAAAGTTTAATTCAAGAAAGCCTTTTAATAAAAAAGAAATACTTTGATATTTTGTATATTAGGCGCTTAAAAATTAAAAAAAGAGTTTTTAATTTAAAACTGTAAATATCTTCAAACATTATGAGTACAAATCCTTTAAAAAGTAACAACACATTAATTCCAATAATTATAATAGCAGGATTATTTTTTATTTTCGGATTTGTAACATGGATAAATGGTTCGTTAATTCCATTTATGAAAACTTTAAATGAATTGACATCAGCACAAGCTTATTTGGTAGCAACAGCTTCCTATATTTCTTTTGTAGTAATGGCATTACCTGCTTCGGCTATAATTAATAAAATTGGTTACAGAAAAGGAATGTCCTTAGGTTTAATTGTAATGTCAGTAGGAGCATTGGTTTTTATTCCTGCCGCAGAAGCAAGAACGTATTGGGTATTTTTAACTGGTATTTTTATTCAGGGTATGGGAATGACTTTACTGCAAACGGCATCAAACCCATATATTACAATTTTAGGACCTATTGAAAGTGCTGCCAAACGTATTGCAATTATGGGGATTGCAAATAAAGTTGCAGGGGCTTTGGCTAATCTTGTTTTTGGAGCATTATTGCTATCAGGAATTAAGGAAATTAATGAAAAGTTAAGCGTTGTTAGTGGTTCTGAGAAGTCTCAACTATTAGATACTATGGCAGACAGTGTAGTAACTCCATATATTATTATGGCAGTTGTTTTATTTGTTTTAGGAATTTTGATTAGAAAAGCACCATTACCACATGTAGAAGCAGAACCAATTGAAGAAACAAATGAGGGAACAACAACAAAAACCAGTATTTTTCAATTCCCACATTTGTGGTTAGGTGTTTTAACTCTATTTGTTTATGTTGGTGCAGAGGTTATAGCTGTTGATACTATTATCTCTTATGGATTGTCTTTGGGGTTTGAGGGAGCAGATGCTAAATTTTTTGCCACATATACTTTAATGTTTATGGTAGGAACTTATGCTTTGGGGATTGTGCTAATTCCTAAGTTTATTAGTCAGGCATCAGCTCTTAAAGCGAGTGCGGTATTGGGCCTTTTATTAACACTTGGTATTGTACTTACTACGGGGTTTACTTCTGTATTGCTGGTAGCAGCATTGGGTGTTGCTAATGCATTGGTTTGGCCTGCAGTTTGGCCACTTACTTTAAAAGGCTTAGGTAAATTTACCAAAACAGCATCCGCTTTATTAATTATGGCCATTGCAGGAGGGGCTATTATACCTCCACTGTATGGAAGGTTGGTAGATGCTAAAAAAGCGGAGTTAATTGCTGAAGGAATAGATAAAGTTTCTGCAACTGCTGAAGCAGCAACTTCGGGTTATTGGATTTTGTTAATATGCTATGCTATTATTTTATACTATGCCATTGCAGGCCATAAATTAGGATTGAAAAAAAACAACTAACAATGGCTACAAAAAGATTAATTGCGTTAGACGTACTTAGAGGGTTAACTATCTCTTTAATGATTTTAGTAAATAACCCAGGAAGTTGGAGCTACGTCTATGCTCCATTAAGACATTCAAAATGGCATGGTTGTACACCAACCGATTTGGTATTTCCGTTTTTCTTATTTATTGTTGGAGTTTCCATGTGGTTCTCTTTTAAAAAATATGGAACTGGACTCACTAAAAAAGGACTTTTGAAAGTTTTAAAAAGGTTTTCAGTAATTTTCTTATTAGGACTTTTTTTAAATGCTTTTCCAAAATTTGATTTTGAACATTTACGCTTTTTTGGTGTGCTTCAGCGTATAGCTATTGCTTATGGAATTGCAGCTATTTTATGTATGCAATTTAACTATAAGCAGTTGCTTGTTATATTTGTAACCATTCTACTTGGTTATTGGATTTTACTATATTGGGGTGGTACGGATGATGTGTATAGTTTAACATCCAATGTTGTAGCTAAAGTAGATTTATTCCTATTTGGAGAAAATCATGTGTATAAAGGTTTTGGAATACCTTTTGACCCTGAAGGTTTATTATCCGCTATTCCTTCAATAGCAACAGTGATACTGGGCTATTTTACAGGCAGAATAATTGAAAACTCAAATAATATTACAGCTGCAATTAAAAAAATGGTAGTTTTTGGAGCTATAATTGCAATAATTGGCTGGTTTTGGGGCTATTTATTTCCAATTAATAAGCCTTTATGGACAAGTACCTACGTGTTATATACTGGAGGTTTAGCCATGTTATTTTTGGCTTTTTTATTATGGATTATAGATATAAAGAAAATAACAACTTGGTCTAAACCATTCATTCATTTTGGAACAAATCCACTATTTATTTTTGTTTTTTCAGGAATTTATGCTAAAACAATAATTTATTTAGTAAAATTCACAACCCCAGATGGTGAAATACTAACAGGTTATAGTTATTTGTATAAAGAAATTTTTGTTCCTATTGCTGGTAATATGAATGGCTCGTTATTATTTGCCGTTACTCATATTATTTTCTTTTGGTTGTTAACGTACATTTTATATCGAAAAAAGATATTTATTAAAATATAAATATAAAAAAACTCACCAATTGGTGAGTTTTTAATATCTATTTAATATGTGTTTATACTAAAGAAACACGTTTAAAATCAGTAACTTCAACACCTTTAGATTTAACATAATCTGCAACAGTTTGTTTTTCATCTTTTATAAACTTTTGGTCTAAAAGACATAACTCTTGATCTAAAGTTGTGTTATCAGAAATAAAGCGCTCTAATTTTCCAGGAAGAATTCTATCCCAAATTTGTTCAGGTTTACCTTCTGCCTTAAGTTCAGCTTTTATATCTTCTTCAGCTTTTGTGATAATTTCATCAGTTAATTGTAATCTTGAAATAAAGGTAGGCACATGTTTCAATGTTTTGCCTAATCTCTCTAATTCAATATTTTCTTTTTCAATTACGGCTATACGTGCTTCAGTTTCTGAAGCTACAAATGCAGGATCTAAATCTTTATAAGATAATGTGGTTGCTCCCATAGCAGCAGCTTGCATAGAAATATCTTTTGCAACGGTTTCAGCATCATCAATATTTGCAGATAATGCGGTTAAGGCAGCTATTTTATTTCCTGCATGAATATAGAACCCTACATATTCACCAGCAACTTTTTCAAAACCTCCAATTTCTAATTTTTCACCAATAACACCAGTTTGCTCAATTAATTTTTCAGCAACGGTCATTCCTCCAAAATCAGCATTTAAAAAATCTTCTTTTGAATCACAGTTAAGAGCAATGGCAGCAAATTCTTTTGCTAAATTTACAAAATCATCATTTTTAGCTACAAAATCAGTTTCACAGTTTAATGAAACAATTACACCTTGTGTATTGTCATCATTAACTTTTGCAATAACAGCACCTTCAGAAGTTTCTCTGTCGGCTCTTTTATCAGCTACTTTTTGTCCTTTTTTTCTTAAAATACTTACTGCTTTGTCAAAATCTCCTTCTGCTTCAACAAGTGCATTTTTACAGTCCATCATACCAGCTCCGGTAGATTTTCTTAATTTACTTACTTCTGCGGCTGTAATTTTTGCCATTTTATTTTATAATTTTTTGTTGAATAATAAGTATTCAACTATTGAACATTCATTATTTTTTTACTTCAGTTTTTCCTGCTTTTGCTTCAACAGCTTTTTCTTTATTTGCTTTTCTTTCAGCCAAACCTTCTGCTATTTCTTCTATAAGGAAACTTAATACTTTAGTAATAGATTTAGAAGCATCATCATTTGAAGGTATCACATAATCAATACCTCTTGGGTCAGAGTTTGTATCAATCATTGCAAAAATTGGAATATTTAATTTTTTAGCTTCAGCAACAGCAATATGTTCTTTTTTAACATCAACTACAAAAATAGCACCTGGTAAACGAGTCATATCAGTAATTGAACCTAAGTTTTTTTCTAATTTTTCTCTTTGACGGTTTATTTGTAATTTTTCTCTTTTAGAAAGAGCATCAAAAGATCCATCTTGCTTCATTCTATCAATTACAGCCATTTTTTTAACAGCTTTTCTAATAGTAATAAAGTTAGTTAACATACCACCTGGCCATCTTTCGGTAATGTAAGGCATATTTACACTCTTAGATTTGTCAGCTATAATTTCTTTAGCTTGTTTTTTGGTAGCTATAAAAAGTATTTTTCTACCAGAAGCTGCAATTTTTTTTAGTGCTTCAGCAGCTTCTTCAATTTTTGCAGCAGTTTTGTAAAGGTCAATAATGTGAACTCCATTTCGTTCTCCATAAATGTATGGAGCCATGTTTGGATCCCATTTTCTTGTTAGGTGACCAAAGTGTACACCTGCATCTAATAATTCTTGAATTTCAATTTTTGTCATCTGTATTTAGTTTACGTTCCGTTGAGTTAGCAATAGGGAAGTAGCGAAAATCGATCTTCCCTATTTGGATGCTAAACTTTTTTCAGTCATTGACTGATCAACAA
>JAMOMG010000174.1 GCA_027068695.1 Flavobacteriaceae bacterium | reverse complement strand
GAGTCATATCACTTGAATAATTTGCGTATTTTGCTCCAACATCAAGTAGTAACATATCTCCATCCTTACACTCTTTATTATTTTCAATATAATGCAAAACACAAGCGCTGTAACCTGAAGCAATGATAGGAGTGTATGCAAAACCGTCAGAGCGATTTTTTAGAAACTCATGCATAAATTCAGCTTCAATTTCGTATTCCATAATTCCTGGCTTTACAAAAGGTAAAATTCTTCTAAAGCCTTTATTTGTAATATCGCAAGCGTGTTGTATTATTTTAATTTCTTCGGGTTCTTTAACACCTCTAAGTTGTTGTAATATTTGATTGCTTTTTTCCCATTTATGTGCAGGATATTTTGCTTTACACATTTTAATAAATCGATCTTCACGTGATTCTAACTCTTCAGCTTGGCGGTAATGCTCATTTGTATTAAAATATATTGTATCAGCTTCAGTCATTAAATCATAAAAAACTTTATCAAATTCTGAAAGCCAATAAATAGTTTTAATTCCAGAGACTTTAGCAGCCTCTTCTTTAGAATATTTGGCTCCGTACCAAATGGCAATATGCTCGTTGGTTTCTGTTAAAAATAAAATCTCTCTATGCTTGGGATCAATTGCATCAGGGAAAAGCAGTAGGATGCTTTCTTCTTGATCTGCTCCACTTAGGTAAAAAATATCACGGTGCTGTTCAAAAGGAAGTGTGCTATCAGCTCCAGTTGTAAAAATATCATTTGAATTAAAAACGGCAATTGATTTCGGTTTCATTTGAGCAGTAAACTTTGCTCTATTTTTTATAAAAAGTTGATTGTTGATAGGATTGTATTTCATGAGTTTAATTTTTTAAAAAGAATGTGTTCTGCAATAAGATAATAGGATTTATTGGTAACAAATTTCATTATTCAAATTTCATAGTAAATAATTAATAACAAAGTTATAAATTTGTCTCAAATCAAATATTAAAAACAATGTTATTTATGCGCAAGTTAATTGTATTTCTACTTTTAGTTACTTTTTCAAAGTTAATGTTCTCACAAAATAAACCAGCATACAAATTATACAATGCAAAAGGAAATAAAGTTTCTTATAAAAGTATGATAAAAAAAATGGAGAAAGCTGATATTATTTTATTTGGAGAATATCATGATAATCCAATTGTACACTGGTTACAATTAGATGCAACAGTAGATTTAAACAAAAAAAGGAAACTTACACTAGGAGCTGAAATGTTTGAAGCAGATAATCAAATAGCTTTAAATGATTATCTAATAGATAGTATTAGTCAAAAAGGATTAGATACATTAGCGAGGCTATGGCGAAATTATAAAACGGATTATAAACCATTAGTAGATTTTGCTAAAGAAAATAAACTAGCCTTTATAGCTACCAATACACCGCGTAGATACGCAAGAAAGGTGTATAAAAATGGATTTGAAGTGCTAGATAGTATTACTGACGGGGAAAAGTTATGGATTGCTCCTTTGCCGATTAAGTACGATTCAACATTATCAGGTTATGTGAAATTTAAAGAAATGTTAGGCGACCATGCTACTGAAAACTCTCCAAAAGCACAAGCTTTAAAAGATGCAACAATGGCCTATTTTATCCTTAAAAATAAAAAGGATAATGAATTATTTTTACATTATAATGGCTCATACCACTCCGATGATTATGAAGGCATTAATTGGTATTTAAAAGAAGCAAATGCTAATTTAAAAATTATTACAGTAAGTGTTGTAGAACAAAATAATGTTAATAAGTTAGATGATGAAAATAAATTAAAAGCAGATTTCATTATTGCAGTTCCATTAACAATGACAAAAACGTATTAATAAATTATTTTAAAAAAGTATTTTTTAATTAAAATACTTTTAAATGTCTATAATTTAGTAAATTCGAGTTTACTATTAACTAAAAACATATTATTTGGCTAATCTATTTCATGAAAACGCATCCGTTTTTAATGTTTTATTCGAAGCTGT
>JAMOMG010000173.1 GCA_027068695.1 Flavobacteriaceae bacterium | reverse complement strand
TATAAAATGAATGGATTTGCATTGAATAAACTTGGAAAATATAATGAAGCTATTGACGTTTTAACTCTTGGCACTGATTTTGTAATTGACAATACAATTATGGAAGCTGATTTTTATGAAGAACTTTCTAAAAGTTATAAAGGGCTGAATGATATGAATAAAGCTTTAAAATTTATACAAAAGGCAAAGGATTTAAGAAATCAAAATTAAATGAAGCGTAATTTAAAAATAGTAATAGTTATCTTGTTGGTTGTTACGTCTTGTAAGACTAATAAAAAAGTTATCAATACAAGTAATGCTACTAAAATTTCAACAAAAAAAATAATTAATAATCACTACAGTAATAGTTTTAATCAAAAAACGATAAACGCCAGATTAACAGTAAGGTATAGAGACAAAAATACAGCTACATCCATTGGTATTAAATTGCGTTTAGAGAAAGATAAAACAATTTGGATGAGTGCTACAAAGCTTGGAATACCAATTGCAAAAATTAAAATTACCCCTAAAAAAGTAATTTATTATGAAAAAATAAAAAGAACCTATTTTAATGGAGATTTTTCATTATTAAGTAAATGGTTAGGCACAGAGTTAGATTATAAAAAAATTCAAAATATATTATTGGGACAAGCTGTTTTAAATTTAAAAAAAGAAAAGTATAATTCTAAAATAAATCGTAATTTATATCAACTAACACCAAGAAAGAAAAATGAATTATTTGGAATTTTATTTTTTATAAACCCCACTAATTTTAAATTAAATAAACAGGAAATTTACAATTCAAAAAAGAGGCAATTACTATCCGTTTCATATCCAAATTATAAAGAAATTAACGGAGAACAATTTCCTAAAAACATTAATATAGTGGCTACAGATAATAAAAATTTAACTACAATAAAAATTGAGTATCGTTGGGTTGAGTTTAATAAAAAGTTAACATTTCCATTTTCTGTACCCAGAGGTTATAGAGAAATTAAATTGAAATAATGAGGTGTAAATTACAGTACTTTTTTCTTATTTTATCACTAATATTTAGTGTTAGTGTTTCTGCTCAAAAAACAAAACGTCAAATACTTGAGGCACGTAGAATTCAGAATAAAAAAGATCAAATTTATATCAATGCGCTACTTTCAAATACCAAAAGAAAAGAGAAAAATTTACTGAATGAGTTAAAGGATATAAAAGATAAAATTAAATCAAGAGAAAATTTAATTTCAGCGATAACAAAAGAATCTAATGAGCTTTCAAATGAAATTTATTTAAATCAATTACAAATTAATAAAAACAAACGAAATTTAGAGGTTTTAAAAAAGAATTATGGAGATATGATTTTTCAATCATATAAAAGTAAATCTCAAAATAGCAGAATCATGTTTTTGTTATCATCAGAAAATTTTTACCAAGGGTATAAACGTTTTCAATATATGAAACAGTATGCCTCTTTTAGAAAAAAACAGGGAGAAGAAATTCAAGTTAAAATAGCAGAATTAGAAGTTTTAATTGATACGTTATTACAAAAAAAAGAGTTAAAACAACTTCTTTTATCTGAAAAAAAGGAAGAACAATTTGTTGTTGAGAAGGAAAAGAAGGAGCAGGAAAATTTATTAAGACTTGTTAAGAAAAAAGAAAGTAAATATAAAAAACAAATTCGAAAATTTCAAAAAGAAGAAGCGCGCCTTGATGCACAAATTAAGAAAGTAATTAAAGATGCAATTATTGCTTCAAATAAAAAAACAGGTATAAAAACAAGCAAGTCATCTGTATTTAAACTTACAGCGGAAGCAAAAGAATTAGCTTCAAAATTTACATTAAATAAGGGGAAACTACCTTGGCCTGTTGAAAAAGGGTATATTTCAACATATTATGGCAACCAACCAAGTCCTATAAATAAAAATACAATCATAAAAAGTAATGGTATTAGAATAACTACCAATGAAGGCAGTAAAGCTAGAGTTGTTTTTGATGGTACAGTATTTAATATTTTAGTGATGCCTGGAAATAAAAAAATGATTTTGATTAAACATGGAGATTATATAACGGGATATAAAAATTTAGAAAGTGTTTTTGTATCAAAAGGAGACAGGGTTAATACTAAACAGGAAATAGGTACAATTTTTACTGATAAAATTACTGGAAAAACAATCTTAGGATTCTTTTTATTAAGGAATATAACATATGAAAATCCTAAAAACTGGATTTATAAATAAAAATTAAAAATATTAATTTATAAATAAAGCTTTTAATTCTGAAGCATCTTCAGGGCTCATTTTCCCTGATAAAATTAAACTTAATTGTTTACGTCGTAAAGCTCCCTCATAACGTTCTTTTTCAAGTTTTGTTTCAGGCTTAATTTGAGGAACAGTTACAGGAGTGCCGGTTCTATCAACCGCAACAAATGTGTAAATACCTTCATTTACTTTTGTTCGTTGTTGAGATTCCCGATCTTCAATCCAAACATCAACATAAATTTCCATTGAAGATTTAAATGCACGAGAAACTTTTGCTTCAATGGTAACAACACTTCCAACAGGTACGGCTTTGGTAAAAGCAACATGATTTACTGAAGCGGTTACAACTATTCTGCGTGAATGACGCTGAGCTGCAATACTACAAGCTCTATCCATTCGTGCTAATAATTCACCACCAAATAAATTTCCTAATGGATTGGTTTCGCCTGGCAAAACCATATCGGTTAAAATGGTTAAAGATTCTTTAGGTGCTTTTATCATTCCTTGATAATTTTTCCGCAAAGATATGGCTATTTTATCAAAAAAAGAGATAATAATTAAAGTGTACTAATATTTTTTTACAAGCAACCAAGCAGCTTTAGATTCTGTCTTTTTAATAATTTTCAATTTATTTATTGCTTCCTTTTTTGAATTAAAACTTTCGAAAGCAACAGGAGTTAAATTCCATTTATTAACGCCTAAAATTTGAGCATTAAAGCCTTTTTGTAATAATTGTTGTAGCTTTTTTTTAGCATTTTCAGGTTCTCTAAATGCTCCTGCAATAATGTGATAATTATTGGTTTTTTTAGTAACGCTTAATGTAATTGTTGGTAATGGATTATTAATCACAAAAGTAGCTTCCTGTATCGTTTTTTCAACATTCTTTTGTTGTTGTTCACTTTGTGCAACTAAACTATTGTATTCAAATTTCTGATATTCTTTCCATCCAACAGTTCCCAATGTAAATAGAATTGCTGCAGCTGCAGCATATTTAATAAAAACAGGTGTTTTAGAGTTATTTTCTTTAGTGTGAAATATTGGAGTTATCGTTTCCAATTGTTTTACTTTTTCTTGATAAGAAGTCCTCTTAATTGCAGGTGAAACAAACGAATTTAAACCATATGAAGAAGTTAAATAATTAACGGTATTGGTAGGTTCAAAAATTAATTTACCATCATTATTTAAGTGAAAAAAGCCAATATTTTCTAATTCAAGTTCTTCTTTATTTAAGGTGTGTTTCCAGTTTTCAACTTCGTTTTTAATTTTTAAAATAGCTTCATCGTACGAAATATTTTTTGAAGTAGCAATGTAATTTGCCAACAGACCATCATTATTTTGTAAGTGTGAATTAAAGGTTAATTGCTTTGAAGGAGCATAAAAAGTATGTGTAAAGTTATTTACTTTTGCTGAAATTTTATTGGTTATAAATCCTCCAAAATTTGGTACAATTACACATTCATACCGGTACAATAAATCACTTATGTAGTTTGTTAAAGTCATCAAAACAAATATAGAAAAAACCATTATTAAAATTACAGAGAAGTATATTTTTTATTAACAAAAATTTTATATCTTGAAAGTCAAATTGTTAAAAAATGCTCGAAGAAGATTTGCTATACGTTTTGGCGTTGCAACGTGTAAAAGGTATAGGTGATATTAATGCCAAAAAGTTAATTTCTCACTGTGGAAGTGCCAAAAATGTACTTACTGAAAAAAGAAAAGCACTTGAAAAAATAAATGGAATAGGCTCTTATATTCTTAAAAGTTTAGCTGATTCAACAAATTTAATAGCGGCAGAAAAAGAATTGAAATACATTCAAAAAAATGCTATTGAAACGTTTTATTATACTGAAAAAAAATATCCAAAAAGATTAAAACACTGTGTAGATGCACCTATTTTATTTTTTAAAGAAGGAAATTTTCAACTAGAGAACCAACCAATTATTAGCATTGTTGGAACTAGAAAAATAACGAGTTATGGAAGAAATTTTTGTGAGAAATTAATTTCAGATTTAAAAGAATACAAACCAATTATTGTAAGTGGTTTTGCTTATGGTGTTGATATTTGCGCACATAAAGCAGCTCTAAAAAATAATTTACAAACTATTGGTGTTTTAGCACATGGTTTTGAAGAAGTGTATCCTAAATCGCATAAAAAATATATTTCTGAAATTAATAAAAATGGAGGTTTTATAACCGATTTTTGGCATAATGACAAGTTAATACGTGAAAATTTTTTAAAAAGAAATAGAATTGTTGCGGGTATATCTGAAGCTACAATTATTATTGAATCAGCAGAGAAAGGGGGCTCTTTAGTAACTGCAGATATTGCAAATTCATATAGTAGAGATGTTTTTGCAGTTCCTGGAAGAAGTACAGATATTTATAGCAAAGGATGTAATAGTTTAATTAAATATAATAAAGCAGCAATACTTACTTCAGCAAAAGATATTGTAACAATGTTAAATTGGGAATTAGAATCAAAACAACCAAAAGTTATTCAAAAACAATTATTTGTTGAACTTACCGATATAGAACAATTGGTTTATAATTTTTTATTAGAAAACGGTAAAGAATTGTTAGATTTAATTTCGTTGAATTGCAAATTGCCAATCCATCAAACAACCACTATTTTATTTAATTTAGAAATGAAAGGGGTTGTAAAACCCCTACCAGGAAAATTATTTGAGGCTATTTAAAATTGAGAATTTAAACCCGTTTCCCACTCATCTAAAAAAGCATTGATTTCATCAACAAATTCTTGTGGTTTTTGAGTTCTATTTATGGTACAATGCAATATAATTTTGGTTCGTTCAGGGGGGAATCCCGTTGTAATTGTCCATGATAATGCATTTGGACAATCTAACAATGTAAAACGAACTCCTCCATTTATTTTATCGTAACTAATTAAAAATTCACCCCAAAGTGTTGCACCGCTAAAGTCTGAATTTTTATTTTCTAAAAAGAACATAGACTCTGTAAATTTATCAAGAGTTTGAGGGTTTATGTTATCTTGTATTATTTTTTGAGAAACTTGTTTGTTAATAATTCTAAAAAACTCCATAAATATTATTTTTTATTTGAATTTATACTTTCTATAACTACTGTAGTAAGAATTAAAAAACCACCAATTATTGTATTACCTGTAGGTATTTCACTTAATAATAGCACACCAAATAAAATTCCATAAACTGGCTGAATACTACTCATAATACTGGCAGTACTAATAGAAAAATTTTTAAAACTCATTACAAATAATGTGTGTCCAATAGCCGTTGTAACCAATGCTAAAACTATTAAAGCTTGCCAATCGCTTGTTGTTGGGCTAGTTTCAAAAATAAACAATGCAGGCCATAAAACGAGCGTTATAATTATCATTTGATAAAACATAAGCATTGACCCATGGTAGTTGGCTACTTTCTTTTTCATTAAGATATTTCGAATTGCATAAAAAACAGCAGAAATCAATCCAAAAAGAACTCCTTTTGTGTGGTTATTTTCAATATTAAATTGAGGAGATAAAAAGTATATACCAATTAAAACAACAAACCCTAAAAAAACATGTTTTTTATTCAATTTTGTTTTGAAAAATAGCGGTTCTAAAAGTGCGGTTATTACTGGATATGTAAACAAAGAAAGCATGCCAATAGCAACATTTGAAAGTTGTAGTGCGTAAAAATAAGTAATCCAATGTGCTCCAAACAGTAGCCCACTTATAACTATAGTAACCCAATCTTTTTTACCTTCAATTTTTAAATTTATTTTTTTATACCAGATATATGAACCTAAAATTATTGCAGCAAACAAACATCGTAACCATATAGTGACAGGAGGAGGCATTGAAATAAATCGCCCTAAAATGCCCGAGGTACTTACCAAAAGAACAGCTATGTTTAGCTCGGCTATATGTTTTAAATGCTGACTTTTCAAACCTCCATTTTTTGAAGCATTTCCAATGCTTTTTTAACAGAATCAATTTTTATAAAGGTCAGTAATAAACGTAATCCATTTTTTGTTTCCTTCTCTTTCATTGTACAAATTGATGAATTTTGTTGAACAAACTGTAAAACTTTTGTAAAAGTGGAGGTTTGATAAAAAGAACTTTGCTGATTGGAAATAAAGTAGCCAATCATTCTGTGTTGTTTTAGAATAAGGCGTTCTATACCTAAATGTTTTGCAACCCATTTAATACGAACACTGTTTAATAAATCTACAACCTGTATAGGGAGTTCTCCAAAACGATCAATTAATTCTAGTTCAAAATTTTGTAATTCTTCCTCATTTTTAAGTTCACCTAATTTGTGATAAAGAGTTAAACGTTCTGAGATAATATTTATATAATCATCAGGGAATAAAATTTCAAAATCAGTATCAATTTGAATTTCTTTTACGTATTCTTTAGGTTTATTAGAAGTGCTTTGATACAAGTCTTTAAATTCATTTTCTTTAAGCTCTTCAATTGTTTCATTTAATATTTTTTGATAGGTTTCAAAACCTATATCATTGATAAAGCCACTTTGTTCTCCACCTAATAAATCGCCGGCACCTCTAATCTCTAAATCTTTCATAGCAATATTAATTCCGCTACCTAAATCTGTAAACAATTCAATAGTTTGAATTCTTTTTCTTGCATCATCTGTCATATTATGATATGGAGGTGTAATAAAATAACAAAAGGCTTTTTTATTAGACCTACCAACTCTTCCTCTCATTTGATGTAAATCTGACAAGCCAAAATTATTAGCGTTATTTATAAAAATGGTATTCGCGTTTGGAACGTCCAATCCACTTTCAACAATAGTGGTTGAAACCAGCACATCAAACTCATTATTAATAAAGGAGAGCATTAATTGTTCTAATTTTTTACCTTCCATTTGTCCGTGTCCAATACCAATTTTGGCATCAGGAACTAAACGTTGCAACAACCCTGCGACTTCTTTGATGTTTTCAATTCTATTGTGAATAAAAAAGACTTGTCCACCTCGTTGAATTTCGTATCGAATAGCATCTCTAATAATTTCTTCAGAAAAACGAATAACATTACTTTCAATAGGAACACGATTTGGAGGAGGTGTGTTAATTACTGATAAATCACGAGCAGCCATTAATGAAAATTGTAAGGTTCTAGGAATTGGAGTTGCAGTTAATGTTAAAGTATCAATGTTTGCCTTTAAGGTTTTTAATTTATCTTTCACTGCTACACCAAATTTCTGTTCCTCATCAATAATAAGCAATCCCAAATCTTTATATTTTATAGCGGTATTTGTAAGCTGATGTGTTCCAATAACAATATCAATAGAGCCATTTTGTAAACCTTCTAAAACACCTTTTCGTTGTTTGCTAGTTCTAAAACGATTCAAATAATCTACGGTTACAGGAAATTCTTTTAAGCGTTCACTAAAAGTTTTAAAATGCTGAAAAGCTAAAATGGTTGTTGGTACTAAAATAGCTACTTGTTTGCCATTATCAACAGCTTTAAAAGCAGCTCTAATTGCAATTTCAGTTTTTCCAAAACCTACATCACCACAAACTAACCTGTCCATAGGTTGTTCTTTTTCCATATCAGTTTTTACATCTTGTGTTGAGAGAAACTGATCAGGTGTATCTTCATAAATAAAACTGGCTTCTAATTCATGTTGTAAATAACTATCGGAATTGAATTGGAACCCTTTTTGCATTTTTCTCTTTGCATACAATTCAATTAAATTATAAGCAATATGTTTGATGCGAGATTTTGTTTTTTGTTTTAATTTTTTCCAGGCTCCCGAACCTAATTTATATAGTTTAGGTGTTTTACCATCTTTACCGGTATATTTAGATATTTTATGTAATGAATGAATACTGATGTATAAAATATCACGATCACCATAAATTAATTTAATAGCTTCTTGTTTTTTACCTTCAACATCTATCTTTTGAAGTCCGCCAAATTTTCCAATACCATGGTCAATATGAGTTACATAATCGCCAATTTCAAGATTTGTAAGTTCTTTTAAAGTAATGGCTTGCTTTTTTGTATAGCCATTTTTTAATCTGAATTTATGATAACGTTCAAAAATTTGATGATCGGTATAACAAACCAATTTATTTTCAACATCTACAAAACCCTTATAAAGTGGAAAAACTAATGTTTTATATTCAACTTCTTGTCCTACATCATTAAAAATATCATGAAACCGTTCAGCTTGTTTTTGTGAATCACAAAAAAGATAATTTTTAAAACCGTTTTGCGTATTTTGCTGTAAATTTTTAATTAGTAAATCAAATTGTTTATTAAATGAAGGCTGAGGCTTGGTATTAAAAGTCAGTATTTCTTGCTGAGTTTGTTTTATTTTATTTTGCGGGGTATTTACAATTTTAACTAGAGAAAATTCTTTTAATTGGTTTTTTATAAGCTTTCCATTGCAAAATAGTTCAGTTGGTTTAGCATGGTTTAAAATAGAGGATAATTCTGTATAAGCAATTCCTGCTTTTTCAAAAAATAAATCTAATTTATTGGCTACAAAATCAATGTCTTTAATAAAAACAATAGTTTTTGAGGAGATATATTTTAAAAAACTATTACGTTTTTCGTCTAATGTTTTGTTTTCAACATTAGGCATAATACTTATTTTTTGAAGTTTTTCTGTAGATAGTTGGGTTTCTACATCAAACGTTCTAAGGCTCTCAATTTCATCACCAAAAAACTCGATTCTATAAGGTTCATCATTAGAAAAAGAGAAAACGTCAATAATTCCCCCGCGAACTGAAAACTCTCCGGGTTCAGTTACAAAATCTACTCTATTAAAGTTATATTCAAATAAGACTTCATTCACAAAATCTAAACTTAGTTTATCATTTAAACTTAGTTTTAGCGTATTTCTATTTAACTCAGCCTTGGTTACAACCTGTTCAAATAATGCTTCAGGATATGTAACAATAACAGCAGGGCTTTTGCGAGAATTAATTCTATTTAAAACTTCTGAACGCAATAAAACATTGGCATTATCAGTCTCTTCAATTTGATAAGGCCTTCTGTATGAGCCTGGGTAAAAAAGCACATCCTTGTCGTTTAAAAGTTGCTCTAAATCATTTAAATAATAGGCGGCTTCTTCTTTGTCATTTAAAATCAAAAGAAAAGGTTTTTTAATTTTTTTGAAGCTCTCAGAAATAACAAAAGATAACGACGACCCTACCAAATTCGCAATTTGAAAATGGTGATTTTTTTTTGATAAGTGTTGAACTAATTGTTTTTTTTGAACAATTTGCTCGTAAATTTTGGTAATGTGTTGTTTGCTCAAAAGTTGCAAATTTTGCCAAAGGTAATATTTTAATAAAAACTCAAAAAAAATTAAGTA
>JAMOMG010000172.1 GCA_027068695.1 Flavobacteriaceae bacterium | reverse complement strand
TCACTTTTAAAAGCTTTTTTAATAGCATCTTCTATCTTGTATGAAGTAAATTCTTTATAAATTCCATCTCTTTTTAGTATCTTCTCAACCATATTAAAACCCTTTAGGATATTTAGTGAATTCTATTCCAATTTTTAAAATAAACCAATTATATTATGATTATACTTTCTTAAACCCCACTCATACTCCCAACAACCTTACCAATAATCTCAACACTGTACGGGTCAACAGACTCAACACTATATTGAGGATTGTCTGAAATCATATCTATTTGCCCATCACTTTTTAAAAGTAGTCTCTTTACAAAAAGTCCAACAGGAGTAGTAACAACAAAAACTCCACCTTTTCTAATATCATCTTGCTTTCTGTTTATAAAAATTATATCTCCATCTTTAAAAGTAGGCTCCATTGAATCTCCCATGACATTGATAGAGTGTATATTTTTCATCTCTCTATCTCCACCTAATTTTAAAATCATATGCTCATCAATCATAATATTGTCATGCTCTGCATCGTAGTTAAATGCTCCACCACCAGCACTTGCATAAACATCGGTAAAGTACCTGATATTTGCATATTTTTCAGTTTGTGCTTCTAAACTTCTTGTGGCTTGGTCATAAAAAAGCCAATTTATAGATATCTTTTTTTGAGCACAAAAGTTTAAAACCTCTTCAAAAGGGATTTTCCCTCTATTTTTCATAGTTGCAAAAGTTAGCTGATGTATCCCCAATGCATCTGCTACATCTTTATCAAAAACTTTTACTTCTCCTAAATCTTGGGCAATTACATCTTTTATCTTTGGCAACATATCTTTAAAATTAAACATTTATAACTCCTTTTGCTAAATAATATTTCAAATTGAAATATTATTGTAACATATTTTTTATTTTTATTACAATAGAGAAAAATTTATAAGGAAATATAATGAAAATAAAAAATATAGTATTAGGATTAGTGGCTTTGGTAGATAGTTTTTTGACTTTGATTGAGATTTCGATGTTAAAACTTAGTGATAGAGTTTTATAGAAAATTTGCTAACAATCCATCTTTAAGATATAATATTTATTTTAAATAAGGATTTTTAATGTATGCAATAGAATTTGAATCAAAGATAGATAATGGAATATTAAAAGTTCCTATAAAATATAAAAAGGTTATGCAGTGCAATAAAGTAAGAGTTATTATTATGATTGAAAATGAAGAAATAGAGATAGAACCTTTAAAATCTGTGTTTGGTAATTTCTTAAAAACATCCAAAAAGATAGAGAACATCAAAAGATATAGTAAAGATGAACTACATGAAAGATAAAGTATTTATAGATACAAATATTTTTATTTATGCATTTTTAAATAGCTCTAAAGATAAAAATGACTATAACAAGCATATATTGTCAAAAGAATTTTTAAGTTCTTTTCAAAATAATCAAAAAATTATAATCTCAACACAAGTTTGCAATGAATACTATAGTGCATTATTAAAACATAAAATTTCCGACGATGAAATACAAAAAAGCTTGAAAGAGCTAATCTCTGCAGTAAAAGCTACCCCAGTTACACAAGCTACTGTTCTAAGCTCTTTTAATTTAAAAAAAAGATATAAATATAGCTATTGGGATTCATTGATACTCTCATCTGCTTTGGAAAATGATTGTAAAATTATTTATACTGAAGATATGAAACATCAACAGATGATAGAAGATAAAGTGCAGATTATAAATCCATTTAAATAATAAAAAAATCTAAAGAGGATAAACCTCTTTAAAACCTCTTTAAAACCTCTTATACAAAAGTCACATCAGTAACATGATGCTCAATTCCAAGCTTTGATGGCTCAATTCCAAGTGCTAAACCAACCATTTGAGGTAGATGAAGAATTGGTATACTAACATCTCTTCCAACTGCTTTTGAGATATGTGCTTGTTGTGTATCCATTCTAAGATGACAAAGTGGACAAGGAGTTACGATAGCTTCAGCTCCATTATCTATAG
>JAMOMG010000171.1 GCA_027068695.1 Flavobacteriaceae bacterium | reverse complement strand
CAACGAAATCATACTCTAACCGTTGTAAATAATGGCGGAATTTCCTCCGAAATTCCTAATTTGAGTTTTATGAGTTTAAAGAATAAGATTGTCTGAGAAACGCGCCGAAATGAAAAAATGCAACTCCTACTCTAGCGTTCCGATAATTATCGGAATGAGAATTGAATAGCACAGATTTTTATAATTGAAACGGTCAGATAAAAAAGGATTTGAAAGTTGAAACGTAAAAAAAAGAGAAATGAATCGCACAGATTTTAGAATAGAAATGGAAAATGAGTATTGAAACGTAAAAAGCTTAATGAAACACAACAATTTTAGAACAATTACGAATTATAAGCTGAAACGTGAAAAGTTGTGCACAAGAGCGGATTTAAGCAATGACACGTAAGATTTTAATATTGGAAAGAAAAATGAATTTAAAGAAAAATTAAAACTAAAAAGACAAATTTCAGATTTTCAGAATTATTACGGATTGATTTTTAAATAAAATAGATTAATTCGAACTCAAAAACCACTATTTACAACACCGCATATAGCAAATTGCTAAATTGTAATAAATAGAAATTTTTTAGTACTTTTAAATCAAAAATAACAAGCTATGAAAAGTTCGACTTCAAAACCGCACTTGCCATATTCAAACCCGTTGTAAGCAAGCTATGAACAACCAAGAAAATTACGAATTTAACGACTTTAATTACGTCAAGGATTATGATTCTACTAACAATAAAGCTGTAATTGAACACAATAAGGAAAAACCTGAAAATATTTACAAGTTTTATGCTGTTTCGAGGTTTAGTGTTGACGCATTAATTAAAGGTTATTTCTATGCTTCTCATCCTATCGAATTAAATGACAGTCTTGATTGTAGCCCTTTTTTATGGTATACAAGCAAACCTATTGAGATTGAACAATACAAAAGATTATGGGGAAATATTCTTACAGATAAGGAATTGAAAGATTATTATGAGCAAGATTGTAATACAGAAAACTTATGTAAAGGATTTATTTCAAACGTTTTTGATACTGCGACAAATCTATTTGGAGTTATATCAACTACAGGAAAAGAAAACAATCCTTTAATGTGGCCTCATTATACTCAAGAAAAAGGTTTTCAGATTAAATTTAAAACGTCTGAATTAGAAAAAAGTATTGAGAGCAAAATAACTAAAGACGAAGAATATTTAGGTTTGTATCCAATCAATTATACTCAAAAACTTTCACCAATTGACATAAGTTCATATAGAACAATGCTTGTTCCTCTTTATTATGCAACTAATATCAAATCGAAACAATGGAAATACGAAGATGAATGGAGATTTTTAGTTAGTAAACAAAATATGGGAGTACCATATACAAAATTAGGTTTTGCTCAAAAGGAAGATTATATTGTTGATAAATCCAATCGATATGTTTTTTACGACAAAAATCTTGTTGATGAAATTTGTCTTGGACATAATTTTTTCAACACAAGAGACTTTGAAATTGAATGGTTGGATGATAAAAATATAAAAGTAAAACCAAAAAAAACTGATAGCAATTGGGAATTTAAAAATCAAGTTTTACTGCTAGACTACATTTCGGAAAATTTGAATGACAAACTTTATTACTCTGGAATAAAATACGAGCTTGATGAAAATGACACACATTATTTAATTAGAACTAAAGAAAAACTTGGGATTTTAAAACAAGATGATGATTCATATATTTTAACTAGAACAAATGAAATCATTAGACTTATGAATTGAAAAAAGCCAGCTTACAACACCGTATAAAATTAATTGCTGGTACGAGCCTACTTACGAAAATCCTAGCGGATTTTCTATTCGGTTTGTATTTGCTAAATTTGGTACTTAAACAACGCAACTAATCTTATACAAGACCGTTGTAAATAATGGCGGAATTTCCTCCGAAATTCCTAATTTGAGTTTTATGAGTTTAAAGAATAAGATTGTCTGAGAAACGTACCAAAATGAAAAAATGCAACTCCTACTCTAGCGTTC